>JAGIAQ010000200.1 GCA_017744795.1 Niabella sp.
ATCCAACACTGTAGGTAAAATCCTGTGCGATCTGGTCGTGCCAGTTCAGTTCAAATCCCCAGCCCTTAGTTTCCAGGCGACCGGTATTGGTTTTGGCTCCCGATATGCAGGCAATAGCCGGTAACTGCACAGAGGTGAGCATATTGTTATTTGTCTTATCGTAATAATCGAAACTTCCGCTCAACCGACTTTTCAGCAGCGTAAAATCAATACCTATATTTTTGGTAGTAATTTTTTCCCAACCTAAAGCACCTGAAGGAAGCGTGCTCAACACCAGGCCTGTGGTAGCGGTATTATTAAACGGATAAGTAGATGAAGACAACAGCGGGTAAGCCAGGTAATTGTTTTGCCAGGGGTACTGAGATAAATTGGCAATACCTAACTGACCTAAAGAAGCCCTCAATTTCAATTCATTTACAAAGGGCACATGATCCTTAAAGAAGCCTTCCTGCGAAATACGCCAGGCCACAGATCCGGCCGGGTAGGTCTGGGCCTGATAGCCGGGCGCTAACCGGGAACTGGCATCGTTACGAATATTAAACTCTAAATAATATTTGCTTTTAAAATCATAGTTGAAGCGGCCAAACCAGGAAACAAATGTGTTCCGGGCCAGCAGATCTCCCAGGAAATTATTGGGCGTATTGGCATTGGATGTATTGGTAGCAGACACCGTGAGCAGGTCCGGGTTCAGCAGATTCGATTGAGTAGCCCCCAGCCCGTCATAATTATAATACTGGTATTGGAAACCTGCCAAACCATGCAGGTGATGGTCGCCTATAGCCTTGGTATAATCGGCCAGCGCATTGGTTGTATAGGAAGTTTGTGTGATCCTCGACTTATATACCTGGGAACGGGTGCCGGCGATAGGAACCGTATTTTGCACCCATTGCACCGACACTGACTGATAAACGGGAGCTGTTTGCCCGGGAGCCACAGACCAGGCATAAACAGGTTTGTCCAGTTCATCCTCATTGGTCTGTTGTACTTTGGGGCTGAATAAAGCGCTGAGCACCAAACCAGGCACAATATTCTGCGCCTTCAATGTAAAATTACCATCAAAGGTCTGGTCCGTCTTTTTGTCGTACCCACCTGCCGCTAACGTGGCATAGGTAGCATTTCCATACCACCGGTCAGGATAACCGGGCACCGTGAAGGGCACATTATTCCTGAGGTTATAAATATTGTATAACAAGCTGTAATCACCCGAAACACCGGACGTTCCCCCGGCCGACAGCGTAGCAGCATTAACATAGGAAATCCTGGAGTCGAGCGATAAGACTTTATTAAACTTCGTGGTCAGGTTAAAGCGGGCATTGTAGCGTTTATAATCATCAGGTCCTACCTTAAACATCCCTTCATTGTTTACGACCCCAAGTCCGATAAAATATTTTGTTTTATCGTTGCCGCCACTCACGCCCAGGTTATGCGAGAAATTGGAATAATACTTTTTGAGCATCAGCTCCGGGTAATTTACATTAAAATAGTTATGCGAGTTCAGCGTACTATCATTCAAAATATAACCCGGAGCTGCTTTTAATAAATTATAAAGCACAGAATCAATCGTGGGCGTGGAATTTGTGGCGTTGGCAATTCCTTCGCGCTGGATGGCATAGCCCTGGTAGTAAGGAATAATATCGGGAACCGACAGCGGGTGTTTCACCTGTACCATACCGCTGTATGTTACCTGCACTTTCCCATTGGTTCCGGATTTGGTGGTAATCAGGATCACACCTCCTGCCGCTTTTGCACCATAAATAGCCGCAGTGGCCGCGTCTTTTAACACTGAGATAGAAGCGATATCCGAGGGGTTCAGGAAGGTAAGATCGGTATATTCCACCCCGTCTACAATCACCAATGGATTATTGCCACCATTTAAGGAAGACATCCCCCTTAGCTGTATATTCCATCCTTCTGCACCCGGCTGCCCGCTGCCACGGGTGATTACCAGGTCGGGGCTAAGGCCCTGTAACGCCTGCACCACATTATTAATGGGCCGCGATTTCAGTTTTTCGGTAGATATAGTAGATACGGCCCCCGAAACGTCCTTCTTTTTCTGGGTACCATACCCTACCACCACCACTTCTTCACTCATATTGTCCAGAGGCTCCATCTTAATATTCAGCTGGGCACCGGCCTCAGCTTTAACCGTTATCGTTTTGTACCCTACGCGGGAAAAAGTCAGCGATTCACCGGCCTTTACATCTATCGAAAAGCTACCGTCCTCTGCTGTCCGGGCTCCTTTTGCTGTACCTACAACCGAAATTGAAACACCCGCCAGTGGCTGGTTGCCCTGATCTGTTACCGTGCCCTTTATGATTTCAAAGGCATAGGCGCTGACCTTATTTCTTTTTGCTTTAAAATTTCCCGGCAGATCCGCGTTGGCATTTGCATAAACAGCAAATGTTAGTAAAAGACAGGCAAATACAAGCCTTGCTACTAAAAGCTGCATTTTTGATTCCATTTTCATATATATAATAATTGCGCCTGGATACCCCAGGCTGTTTTTGGGTACAATTTCAATACATTAACGAGTCAGTCAATTGAGTCGCTTTATAAGGGGGTCATCTGCGAAGCCTCCGGCCCATTTAATTTTTGGGGCTGGGCGTACAGCAAAAACGGCGATAATAAACTAAGCCCTGTTATTGCCCGATAACAGAAACGGGAACGCCTTTGGGAAGACTTTCGAATTGGCATAAGCGCAATCATCTTTAGAAAGTGATCAAAATTTAAAGCAGCTCATAAACAGCTTTGTTTTACATGCGCAATATGAGACAGCTTTTACGCCACCAGGGTACAGAATCTTAAATAAATAGGGGTATTTTCTTAAACAATATCATAAACAATTGATAGTCAATTCAATATTTTATAACAAAAACTTAACGGAGTCTCCGAATTTAGCTACCGTGACCGCAAACCTTGCAAATAAGCCTAAATCTTTTTTAAATTCTATTGACGAATCCGATGCAGGAATAGCTTAATTAATCGGGGATGGAACAGCAGCGTTGTCAAAAACAGGTCTGCCGATCGTTTTGAGCGTTTCAATAATATAAGCTGTCATTGCCATATCTGCCACCCATTCTTCACAGGAAGGGTACCCATCTTCAGTTTTATCCAGATAAGTATGGCCATCCGCAAACCGGTTTTGCATATTAAGTACTACCTGTCCCTGTTCCAATTCCCAGCTTACTGCGCGTTTTTGGTCTTTAGCATCGTTCGTAAAAGCTGCTACCATAGCATTCACCATGGAAAAGTTCATTCTCCGATCCTTTCCCCAGTCGGTTCCCAGCGGATAAAAAATGTCCCCGGAACCGCTTTTAAAGATGGTTCCGCCGGGGGATTGCACGTGACCGCCGGTAATGCTGTCGCCAACACGAAAGTTCAGATCAGCAAAAGCATGAAAGACTACATCCATATTCAATGTAAAGGCTTTGGGTATTGAAGAACCGGCCAGCCAGAAATATTTTGCAGAATTGAGCTCAAAGGGAGAGGTCATATAATCGGGATGAATAAAATGATGATTAACGACTGTTCCATCTTCATTTATATTCGAACCATCCAACCAATCATTCAGGGGCTTGCCATTATATATTTCCTGATTTTGTACATCACCCGGACGAGCCATAGCATTGAGCGAAAGCCTGATCAGTTGATGCAACCACATTAAATGCTGCGGCAATTCAGGCATCATGGCACAAGCAACTCCCAGAATAGCACCATCCCACGCATTTTCTTCCGCTCCTGTATCACCGGGGCTAATGATATTTCCGGCACAATCGCGATAGGTTTTTATATGCGCCGCTCCTTTGTTTTGCATTACCCAATCACATTCATTGTTGATCATCGCAAGCGTCTCCCGGCGGGTGACGGCATCCAGCCTATCCCATAGAACCCAGGCAGCAAAAGCAGTGTAACCTGCCCATAACGGCGACTGCCAGGCTCTTCCCCAGCCTTTTATTTTATTTGCAACATGCGCATGCACCAGGCTTTTGATCATTTGGATGCTTTTGGCTTCTGCATCTTTTGCCGGAACGCCTGTATAAGCCGGATCATATACACCTGTGCGCAGGGATATTGCCAGGGCCTCGGCCTCGGCAGCGACAGGTCTTATTTTATGTTCGGTAATCCCCTGCAGGTCTAAATAGTCCCCTGCCGGAGTATCGGCAAAGCCGCGTTTTTTCCACCAGGTCGTTACAGCATATTTATTGGTATTAAGCAAAATTTTTCTCATCAAAGCCCGTTGCGGCGTTTCCGGTATTTTTGTATTCAATCGCAACCAGTTGATCAATTG
>JAGIAQ010000201.1 GCA_017744795.1 Niabella sp.
GGATAGACCAGCGGGCGTGAAAGTAACGGTTTCATTTTTCAGCTGATAATAGCTGTTAAGACGTGTAATGTTTAGTCCGGCATCTTTAAACGTGAGCGCACCCAGTATATCGGGTTTGCTTACGGCCCCTTTTACGGTGATGTTTCCCGTCAGGATTCCCCTGCCATCCCGGATCTGGCCGGCCGACAAGCTCTCAATATGTTTCAGGTCGATCCTGTTTACCGCTACATTCAGATCTAGTGCACTGCTGGGTTTAGTGTAGTAAAATCCGTTTATTTTAATGTCATGAATACCAGTAAGCGCAATGTTTGTTTTAAAAGCGTTTTCGGTGTTATTATCGATATTTATCTGTGCATTACCCAGTTCGTCTTTTTCGTACCTCAGGCTTTCGACTTGCAGGTCCGATTCAAATTTTGGATTGGTAGCAATATCTTTTATATCGATGGTGCCGTTCAGTTTGCCTCCGACCAGCGAAGTATCCTGCTCTGCATACCGCGTTAAGGTTTCCAGCAAGAAATTGGAAAACCGGATATTGACCGGCGCATTGGGCTGGTCCGACAAACTGTTTACGGCAAGTGATTGCCCGTTATTGCTGATGTTAAAATTATGAATAGAGACGCCCGCCTTACCATACTGGATGCGGTTATCCGGGGCCACTGTCCACTGGTCATAATTCAATATTAATTTATTCGGGTCAAGGCTGAATTGGTAGGTTTCGTTCTGTGCCTTAAAATTGCCGCCGATCCTATACTTGTTCTGCTCTTTTCGATCTCTTAAAAAAAGATTCACGGCAAGCTGGTTATGCGCCGCGTTACCGCTTATTTCGGAATGGTAGAAATTAACGGAAGGGCTTTCCACACTTTTAATATTTAAGGCATAATTAAGCGTGGCGGTATCTTTATTGTTAATATTGAGACTGATGTTCTTTACATCGAAGCTATCATAGACCACATGTGGCACTTCGGCATTTAACAAAAGACTATCCGCCTGCGTATTGATCAGTCCATTCAAAGCAACCGGAGATAAAGTGGTCAATGAAGGAACAAACTGCTGGATCAGTGCGGGCTTTGTAAGCGCCACATCAAATTGCATCCGCTGCGGTGCAATTTTCTTTGTGGGAGCAAACTGGTAATATTTATCGATCTGGTTAATAAATGCCTGCCCGATCTGGGTGAGTTGATAATTGCCATTCAGGCTTGCCGTAAGAAAATCGGAATACAACGACAGATGATGATGGTCTTTTGCTGCAGTGGCAAGAAGATTTAATGTATCTACATTGTACACCTTTCCATTCGTTCCGATCTGGACGCTATTTAATACGGCTGTTCCATCCAGATTGTCGGGGTCTATGGAACTGAAGTCTACGGTTGCCAGTCCGCTCAACTTTAGCTCATCTTTATAAAAGTTTAGTTTTTGAAGATCCAGGCGTTGCAGATCAACTGTGCCGTTAATGGAAGGAGATTTTCCCGCCAGTCCTATTTTGGTGTCCAGTGTAAAATGGGCATTGGTATCGGCGCTGTTTGCGCTTAATACGAAGGCGTTTGGCGTATAAGAGCCATTGAGTTTTATATCGCGGTAATCATATTTGTTGTATTGCGCATGATAAATGGTGCCGTCTATTTTTGCATTTATTTTCTTGGGGTTCAGACTTTGCCCGTTAACGGTGGCTGCCAGCGATATCCGCCCTAGCTGGTCCTGTTGTTTTAATAGCCGACCCAGGTTAAAATCGGAAAGCTGTACATTGGCCTGGTAGCGTTCGCGGTCTTTCGGACCACCCAGCGCTGCCTGTACTTTAGCATTGCCCATATCTGTTTTTATATTCAGGGCTGTTTTGAAATTGGCCAGGCTGCCGTTGAAGTTCCCGTTCGCTGCTATGGTGCCGGGCAGCTCGATAGATGTGGGCAAGGAAGATTTTGGAACGAATGCCAGCAGATCGGTTTTTGAAGTTTGCAGTTTTTTTATGTTCAGATTGAAAATGCTTTTGTTTACCTCGGGCAGGCCTTTTATATGCCCCGCAACATCAATGGCTGTGTTTTGCAAACCTGCTACCTGTAGCTTGTCAATCGTTAAATTATTGAGGTAACCGCTGAACGCCGCTGCCAGGTTAATGCGTTGGTTTCTTTTATCAGCCGGCATCATTGGTGATAAATAATAAAGGTCTTGCATGCCAATGATCGTATTGCGAAAGGCTACATTCATTTTCACTTTTTCGGGATGTTTGGTAAGGTCGTTCTTTGAAGTGTAGGTAAGCAAGCTATTATTATCAAGTTGTGTAAAAGGGGTTTTCAGCACCAGGCCATCAATCTTTAGTTGCTGATTGGTGTAAGCAATAGCTCCTTTCAGCTCATTGATCGCAAAACCGCTACTGTCTTTCAGTTTGCCTCCGGCGATGGTAGCTTTTATCCCCGCACTGTCAACAGCTATGGCGCTACCTGTTATTCCAAGGCCCGTAATGTTAAGGTGATTAAAGTCCACATGCCCGGGCGTGGGCTTTGCCGAAAGATCGTCATATCGGATGGCATTATTTGCAAGGATAATTTTATTTAAATAAAGACTGAAAGCATTATCGCTGGCACTGTCGGCCGTAGCTTTAACGGCTTGCTGATTGGCCGGTGTGGGGCGGTAAGCAAAATTGATGATCGAGTTTTGCAACAGCGCATCAGAAGACTGGTAGCGCCCATGGGTAAGATCGATCAGCAGGTTTTTTAATGCGAACTCATTCAGCCCTAACAACGCCCGGGTATCTGAAAGCCCGTCTTTATAGACCAGGTTTACTTTATTGAGCGCCAGGTTGCCAAATTCGATCAGCGGCAATTGCCCGCTCTTTTTTTCCTCCGTTTTCTGTATGCTGGAATCAATATGCTGCTGCAGTACCGTTAACGGTTTGTTTTGATAATAATGCAGGTCGGAATTGCTGATGCTCAGTTTTGTGAGCGCATAAAGCATCCTGTCCGGATCAAAGGTTTTTACCCTGGCGTCTAAATTGCCAAGAGAAAGCCCGGCATCATTACCGGCTACATCGTCTTTAAAATTGATCCGGATGTCGCGGAAAGTAATTTTGTCCAGTTTGAATTTTAATGCGGCCGTAGTATCTTTTTTTTCTTCTTCCTTTGTTTTTTTCTGATCTGATAGCAGTGAATCTACAAGAAACTGGTAGTTGAAAACCGTGCTGGGGTTTAAACGATGCACATTGGCCCGCACCGTGTCCAGTTCAATGGCGCTTATCTCTATCCGGTTCGACAGGAGCGCGAGCATATCCAGGTTTACGCCCAGTTTCCCGGCATAGAGCAAAGTGTCTTTTTTCTGATCGGCTATATAAAATTTGTTCAGCTCCAGTTCTTTCGGGAAGCCGATACGGATGCGCTCCAGGCTGATCTCCGTGTTCGTTTTCTTTTTAAGATAATTGATCACTTTGCCCTTGATAAAGTCCTGTACGAAGGGTAAATTAAGGGACAGCACAAGCAGTACAACGAGCACCACAATACTTATGATTACCCGCAGCGTTATTCTGAGTCCTTTTTTTACCGTTTTATTCAAATGGTTACAGCTTATCTGATAAAGTAAGGTCGATGATCCGGTGATTTTGCAAACCTAATAGATTTCTCCTTCTTTTGGATAGAATCCGGTGCTTAATTTGCTCAAAATCACAGCAAATAGAAAGTAGGAAAGTTCCGTATCTTAGCTATATTATGAAACGAAAGATTGGCTTTTCCTTTTTGCTGTTATGCACTGTATTTTTTTCTTCGCGTGCCCAGGTTACCTTAACGCCTGAACAAAGGGTTCAATGGTTCTCTGATGCGCGCTTCGGAATGTTTATTCATTGGGGCCTTTACAGCGCTGCTGAAGGAATATGGAAAGGCGAACGGTTACGTAACGGCAACAACTATGCCGAATGGATCCGCTATCGCAATCGCATCTCAAAAGAAGAATATGGCGCCTTAGCCAGCCGGTTCCAATGGGATAAGATTGATCCCGAGGCATGGGTATTGCTTGCGAAAAATGCAGGCATGAAATACATTATCATTACAGCCAAGCATCACGACGGCGTTGCCATCTGGAACTCCAAAGCCAGCGATTATAATCTGAGTAAATTAAGTCATACCAACCGGGATGTGATAAAAGAGCTGGCGGCGGCCTGTAAAAAACACGGCATGAAACTGGGCTTTTATTATTCGCATTGGCTGGACTGGGAACATCCTTATGGATGGGATCATAACAAAGCGATCACAGGGCCGGTTACGGATGCGC
>JAGIAQ010000202.1 GCA_017744795.1 Niabella sp.
TTCCTCAGCTAGATCTATAAACAACAGCCAGTAAGCAGTCCGGGTATGCACAATCGCGCCGAATACCGCCCGTTGGAGGGATTCGTTTTGGCCATTACTCCTTTCAATTTTACCGCTATTGGTGGGAATCTTCCTACTTCTGCCGCTATGTGTGGTAATGTGGTGATCTGGAAGCCGGCGCATACGCAGATCTATTCGGCGCAATTATTCATGCGCATTTTAAAAGAATCGGGTTTGCCGGACGGCGTGATCAATCTGATTTATGTGGATGGTCCCGTAGTTGGCGACGTATGCTTTAGTCATAGAGACTTTGCAGGCGTGCATTTCACCGGCTCCACAGGGGTTTTCAATCACATGTGGGAAACCATTGGTAAAAATATTCCCAAATACAGAACCTACCCGCGCATTGTAGGCGAAACAGGTGGCAAGGATTTTGTAATCGCCCATAAGAGTGCGAATGCCGACGTGGTGGCTACGGCACTGTTACGAGGGGCTTTTGAGTTCCAGGGGCAAAAGTGCTCTGCGGCATCAAGGGCGTATATTCCTTCTAATCTTTGGAAAGAAGTGAAGCAAAAATTGGCGGAAGGGATCAACTCTTTCAAAATGGGCACTGTTGAGGATTTTAGCAACTTTATCAACGCGGTGATCGATGAAAAAAGCTTTGATAAGATCAAAGCTTATATCGACAAGGCAAAGAAAGATCCCAAAGCATCCATTGTAGCGGGCGGTGTTTGCGATAAAAAACAAGGCTATTTTATTCAGCCTACGGTTATTGAAACAAAGGACCCGAAATATGTAACGATGTGCGAGGAGATCTTCGGGCCGGTGCTTACCGTGTATGTGTATCCGGCCAACCAGTTTGAAAAAACATTGGAACTGGTGGACAGCACTTCACCCTATGCGCTTACAGGTTCTATTATTGCTACCGATCGTGCTGCGATCGAATTGGCTACCAAACGCCTTTCCAATGCGGCCGGTAATTTCTATATTAATGATAAGCCGACTGGTGCGGTGGTGGGCCAGCAGCCCTTTGGCGGCGCCCGTGCTTCAGGCACTAATGATAAAGCAGGCTCTATACTGAACCTGTACCGTTGGCTGAGCGTGCGGACGATCAAAGAAACCTATAACCCGCCGGTGGATTACCGGTATCCTTTTATGGCAGAAGAATAATATTTGTTTGATGTCTGATGTTTGAGGTTTAACGTTTGTTCCTCAAACATCAAACGTCAAACCTTAAACCTTTGTATTTTGAAACAGATTCTAAAACCCGAAGAAATAGCCATAACCATAAAGCGGCTGGCGCAGCAGATCACAGAAAATCATAACGATTTTTCAAAGGTGGCACTTATCGGATTGCAACCCAGGGGTGTTTATTTGTCGGACCGTATTTACGAGGAAGTTCAGAAGCTTGTAAAAGGAAAGATCGATTACGGCAGGCTGGATATTACCTTTTACCGGGACGATGTGCGCAACGAGCTGCATACGGCCAATAAAACAGATATCCTTTTTTCAATAGAAGGAAAGGAAGTGGTCCTGATTGATGACGTGCTGTACACCGGTCGCACCACACGTGCGGCTTTTGACGCCTTGCTGGATTATGGCCGCCCCAAGAAAGTGGAACTTTGCGTATTGGTCGACCGGCGGTTTACCCGCGAATTTCCCATTCAGGCAGATTATGTGGGCCGATACATCGACTCCTTTGAAACGCAGAAAGTATTGGTGCGCTGGAAGGAAAATAGTGATAAGGATCAGGTGACGATGACGGCGGGGTAGAATGTTCAAAAAGAATTCAGAAAGCGTGTAGCGATAGGTTGCACGCTTTTTTGTTGCAACTTTTTTCGGAATCCAATGTTTAGTATCGAAAAAGGACTTTTGGTGATGCGATTGCTTTTCATTTTATGTTTTGTCTTGATCGTCTGTAATCTTGATGCACAGCGAAGAGTGCCTTATGACAGCATCTCAAGATTGTTGGAACAATTACGAATAAAAACTCCGGGAGAAAAGGGATTTGGTTTGATGCGCAGGGGTATAAATCATTCCGGTATCAGTTTCGGGAAAAAGGAACGGATGTGTTTTATGGTGCTGCAGTGCTTTCAAAATAAAACTCGTATTATTAATTTAGTTGTAAAAAATTATATTTTTTAATATTTATTTTTATTAAATTTGTATTTAATAAGTATGAAATGATAAATATTATTACTAATTACAAAACCCTGCTTCATGCCCTACCACAGTTAATAGAAGTATCCGGGTATAAAAGTGAATATATTGCCAAAAAGCTGGACATGCGCCCGGGCAACTTTTCTGTGAAAAAACAACGCGGCAACTGGACGGTTGATGAGGTGGAGACGATTATCAATACCATTTCAAATAAAGATGTTGAGGTGTTGTTGGATAAGCTGATCATTAAATATTGCTTTGAAGGAGACTCGATGGATGCGGCTGTCTTTGAAAAGAAAATGGGATGGAAATAGAAGTAAAAGAACTATTTTATGATAGCTTCCGGTTCTGTCCAAAAGCGTTTCAGCTTGCTTTTCGGAAAATATACCAGCAATTAAAAGTGGTGGATAACCCGCTGGAGGTTAAAGGCATTGTTTTTATTTCAAAAGGATACTATAAAATACATCTCTGGAACAGCCGTATAGCGCTGCACCTGCAATCTGAGAAAATAGTTATCGGTCAGTTTCTGTATAATGAATTTTATAAGAATAACGATTGACTTACCTTGCGTTCTAAATAAGAAATACATGAACCCGTTCAAAGTCGTATTTTTTCTTTTAGCAGCCTTAACAGTAACGAATACACTAACTGCACAGGATACCACTCAATACATTATTCCGGGAAGGATAAACAGTGCGGAACAACAGCAAAAGCCTTATGTAGTGCTGATCTCCATTGACGGATTCCGGCACGACCTGACGGATAAATACAATGCTGCTTTCTTAAAAGAGATGCGGGAAGCCGGTGTGCAGGCCCCTTCTATGCGGCCTTGCTTTCCCTCGCTTACTTTTCCCAATCATTATTCCATTATTACCGGCCTGTATCCATCGCATCATGGGCTGGTGGACAATTCTTTTTATGATGCTCAAAAAAATGCTTACTACAAGGTTAGTGATAAAAAAGCGGTGGAAGCTGCCGACTGGTATGGTGGTGAGCCACTGTGGGTGTTGGCAGAAAAACAAAAGATGGTCACGGCCAGCTTTTATTGGGTAGGATCTGAAAGTCATATAGCAGGCATACCGCCAACTTATTATTATAAATATAACGAAGTGCTTTCCATTGATCGCCGGGTGGCTGTTTTAAATGAATGGCTACAAAAGCCTGCAGCCACAAGACCACACCTGATCACATTTTATTTTCCCCAGGTAGATCATGAGGAGCACCTGCATGGTGTAGATGCCAAAGAAACCGAACAGGCGGTACATTTGGTGGATGATGCTATCCGCAAGATGGCTGTGGCATGTAAAGCAACCGGACTGCCGGTAAATTTTGTGGTAGTGTCGGATCACGGGTTTGCCAACCTGGATACAACAAAAATAATTCCGGTAAAACAGGTGATGGAGCTGATCGATACCAGCCTGTTTCGTATAGCGGGCGGCGGTACGATGATCCATCTTTACGCAAAAAATAAAAAAAACATCCGCCCGGCTTATAAAGCATTAAAAAACCAAACCGGTTTTAAAGCCTGGCTCGTAAATAAAACACCCCGAAGCTGGATGTATCGAAAAAGAAACGACCGCTATAACCGTATTGGCGATATTATTCTCACCTGCGCCCCGCCGCGTAACTTTTATTTCGGTGGCAGAAAATCATTGGGCGCACATGGGTTCGACAACCGGCTGCCCGAAATGCAGGCTACTTTTTACGCCTGGGGACCGGCCTTCCGGGAGCATTACAAAATACAATCGTTTAAAAATATTGACGTATACCCCATGCTGGCGCGATTGCTGGGCCTGAAGATGGAGCAACCTGTAGATGGAAGTAAAAAACGATTGCAGAAGATATTGAAATAGTTTGTTTTATGACGATTGTGGGTGCCCCTCGATTTTCACGGTCAGTATAGTTATTGCTGCATAAGTGAAGCTTTTACTCGATGAAGTTGTTGAAACTTTTACAGACACAATATTAAACCTGACTTTCCCGCTGATTTTAAGCAGATTTAATACACCGCTGATATCCGCAG
>JAGIAQ010000203.1 GCA_017744795.1 Niabella sp.
AATTTGGACCGGCGGTTGGCTTTGTGGTATTCATTGGCAGAAAGGTTTTGGACGAATATATAAAAAAGCCGGGAAAATTAAATCCCGGCTTTCATTTATACTATGACAAACCATTAAGAATTAAGGTTCATTAAGTCATTATTTGTAAGATACCGCCTTTGCTAATGCAGCGTTTCCTGTTTTTTGAATTGTGGTCTTTGCGGTTTCCTGTTTGGAGGGAACCGGATTGTGTTTTGCTGTATGTCCGCCGATCTGGGCACGGGTTGGGGCGATCACCAGTGAAACGATCGACATCAGTTTGATGAGGATGTTCATAGAAGGACCGGAAGTATCTTTAAACGGATCGCCAACGGTATCACCGGTAACAGAGGCTTTGTGCGGATCAGATTTTTTATGGAAGATCTCTCCGTTTATTTCCACGCCTTTTTCAAAGGATTTTTTTGCGTTGTCCCAGGCGCCGCCGGAGTTGTTCTGGAACATACCCAGCAATACGCCGGAAACGGTAGCGCCAGCCAGGAAGCCGCCTAATGCTTCTGCTCCAAATCCGGGAAGAAACCCAATGATAATAGGGGATACGATTGCGATAGCACCGGGAACGATCATTTTTTTAATGGAAGCCTCGGTTGATATGGCTACGCATTTATCATACTCAGGAGTGCCTGTACCTTCCATGATGCCGGGGATGGTACGGAACTGCCGCCTCACCTCTTCCACCATTGCCATAGCCGCTTCACCAACGGCACGGATCGCAAGGGAAGAGAAGATGAACGGGATCATTGCTCCCAGGAACAAACTTGCCAGTACATTGGCTTTATAAATGTCGATGTGCTGATTATCCGGCATTGCAATACCTACAAAGGCGGCAAAAAGCGCCAGAGCGGTTAGCGCAGCGGAAGCAATGGCAAAGCCTTTACCGGTTGCAGCTGTGGTATTACCTACGGCATCCAGTACGTCTGTTTTTTCACGTACTTCTTTGGGCAACTCACTCATTTCGGCAATTCCGCCGGCATTATCGGCGATGGGCCCAAATGCATCAATAGCTAATTGCATGGCCGTTGTAGCCATCATTGCTGCAGCGGCAATGGCAACTCCGTACAGACCCGCGCAGGTGTAAGAGGCCACGATCCCCGCTGCCAGTACCAGGATGGGCAAAAAGGTAGATTCCATACCAATAGCCAGTCCCCCGATCACGTTAGTAGCATGTCCGGTAGAAGATTTTTTTATGATCGAATTTACCGGACGCTTGTCCATGGCCGTATAGTATTCTGTAATAATCGTCATCAGCGCGCCTACCAGTAATCCAACAACGATAGCGCCCAGTACACCGGTCTTTGTAAAGGCAAAGCCCCGCAATTCCATGTTATCCGGAAGGATCCAGAATACCAGTCCGGCAGAAGCAAGGGCCGTTAAAATGATAGAGCCCCAGTTGCCCATATTCAGGGCTTTCTGAACGGTTTTTGTATTGATGCCGGCATTTTCACCAATCTTTACAAAAAGGGTTCCGATGATGGAGAACAATATTCCCACACCGGCGATCAGCATGGGTAATACCACCGGGGAGTAGCCGCCCAGGAAGTCGGCACCATCCGCCACGTGGATCTGCTGACCCAGTACAATGGTAGCCAGAACAGTGGCTACATAAGAGCCGAACAGGTCCGCGCCCATTCCGGCCACATCGCCCACGTTGTCGCCCACGTTATCTGCAATGGTTGCCGGGTTACGGGGATCATCTTCGGGAATACCGGCTTCCACTTTTCCTACCAGGTCTGCACCCACATCGGCAGCCTTCGTATAAATGCCGCCGCCTACACGTGCAAATAAAGCGATGGATTCTGCGCCCAGCGAAAAGCCGGTCAACACTTCAATGGTCTTCAGCATTTCTTCAGAATTCAGCGCTGCATCAGCAGCGAAATAATGTTTCAATACAATATATAATCCACCCAAACCTAAAACCGCCAGTCCCGCAACGCCCACACCCATTACGGCACCGCCTCCAAAGGAAACGTTTAAGGCTTTGGCTAAGCTGCTGCGGGCCGCATTGGCCGTACGTACATTGGCAAGGGTGGCGGCTTTCATTCCGATATATCCGGCAGTGGCGCTCAATACAGATCCAATAATAAATGATATAGCGATCATCCAATTGGAATGCGGATTGGCATTGGCCAATACACCCAGCAAGATGGCTACAATGACCACAAAATAAGCGAGGATCTTCCACTCGGCTTTCAAAAAGGCCATGGCGCCTTCGCTGATGTGTTTGCTGATCTCCTGCATTCTTGGCGTTCCTGCATCCTGTTTTACTACCCAGCGGTATTTCAGGAGGGTGTAAACAAGGCCGATAACCGCCATCAGCGGTACTAGATAAATCAGATGTTGCATATAAAATTTGACAAATAATTAATTGTGATCATGCCATAAGCAATGGCTGCAAATATAAGTGTTGCTTTTAAAACCAAAAATGTTATTTCTTCTAAAAAAGAGGGGTAAAAATGCGAAATATTTAAAAAATGGATTTTTAGAGCGCCTGTCCTTTATAATTGTTTAAAAGCACTCCCGATATGGTCGATAAGGTCTGATGCCAGCAAGGCTTCCATGCCGCAGGAAGCGGCTGCAAGGTCACCGGCCAGGCCATGCAGGAACACACCCAGCAGCGCGGCTTCTTTGGGCAGGTAGCCCTGTGCCAGCAGCCCGGTGATCATCCCTGTAAGCGCATCACCGCTGCCGCCTTTGGCCATTCCGGCGTTCCCGGTTATATTAAAATAACCGGTTCCATCGGGGCAGGCAATAAATGTGTGATGGCCCTTGAGCACGATAAATGTATTTAATTCCATTGCTTTGGTGCGGGCCTGTTCGATCCGTTTAAAATCGTCCTCTGCCGGTCCAAATAATCTTGTAAATTCTTTTGGGTGCGGCGTGAGAATAGTATCCGGATTGAGCAGGTTCAACAGCGCCGTATTTTCAGCAAGAATATTCAGCGCATCTGCGTCCAGCACCAGCGGGATCTGGATCTGTTCCAGTAATTCCTTTAAAAAGAATTTTTGTTTGATGCCCGTTCCGATGCCCGGGCCTACGCCAATAGCCGCGAACCGATCAGGGTCGTAATTAAATCCGGAAACCTGTTCTTCCTCCTTGTCGGGCAGGATCATGGCTTCCGGTATTGCTGTTTGTAAAATGGGAAGTGCCGATCGCGGTACATGAGTAGTTACCAGTCCGGCGCCCGTTCTGAGACAGGCACGTGTACTTAAAACGGCTGCTCCTGCCTTGCCCAAACTTCCGGCAATAAGCAGTGCATGACCAAAATTGCCTTTATGCGCAAAAGCGTTGCGCGGCCGGTACACCTGGGTCGCGAAGGACTTATTAACGATGGAGAACGGCGTACTTACTTCATCGGGGAATGCCGGGTGCAGGTTGATATCCATAATATGGACATGCCCGATCCAGGGCTCGTTTTCTGCAACCAGGAAAGCCGTTTTTAAAACCTGGAAGGAAAGCGTGTGCCTTGCTTTTACGATGGTATTATTGCCCGAGGATCGATCGCAAAATAAACCGCTGGGAATATCGATGGCAATGGCAGGGGCGATGCTGTTATTAATATGCCCGACCGTTTTTGCGGCGAGGCCTGTTAACGGGCGATTAAGGCCGGTGCCAAAAAGAGCGTCGATGATAATACAATTGTAGGGGATCTCCGGCAGCTCCCGCTCGCCCCGGACCATATAAATGGGAATAGCAGACAGGTGATGGAGGATATTAAAATTGGAAATGTAATCCTCAGAACCTTTGGCTTCTGATTCCAAAATATAAACAGACACTTTTTTGTTGGCGTTATAGAGCAGGCGGGCAAGGGCTAATCCGTCGCCGCCGTTATTTCCTTTGCCGCAAAAAATATAATAGGATTCGGCAAGCGTATTCTGAACGATCCAGCGGGCGCAGGCATTGGCTGCACGCTCCATCAGTTCTAAAGAGGACAGGGGCTCATTTTTAATAGTGAAGGCGTCCCACTGCCGGATCTGTTCTGCGTTTAATAGTTTCATTCTTCTTTTAAAGATAATGAATACAATTCATAATAAGCCGCTATCAAAAATGCTAAAATAATAATTTATTATCTTTGCGTTCAA
>JAGIAQ010000204.1 GCA_017744795.1 Niabella sp.
GCTTTGAATAGTGGAAATCCTTTAAATAAAATTTTATAAATAAATGATAATCAATAAATTAAATAAAAATACAACCTTCGGACATTTGTGCACCGGTTTTCTTTTATAAATAGCGGCCAACGCGGTTTATCTTTACGATCTGTAAAACAAAATTTATGAAAACAAAGATTTTAAGCGTGGGTTTGCTGAGCGCGATCGTATTCTATTCTTGCGGGAATGTATCGGATACAAAAAGCAATACTCCCACAACTGAAAATGTAAAGCCGGCTGACACAAGCGCAGCTGATAAGCAACAAATTACAGATCAGCCCTCACCGATCCCGTTTACCGTTGCCGACCACTATTTTGTCAAAAACACCTATAAAAAAGGTGCATTGACGAATCCCAAAATTGAAAGTCAGAGTCAGTTTGAGGCAATTTTTGGCACAGCAGCTACCATGAAAGCCCAGCCCGCTCCTATTGATTTTAGCAAGCAGTATATTATCGCAGTTATTGGAAATGAAACAGATACAGCAACAGAGATCAGGCCCGTACAATTACAGCAACAACCAAACGGAACGATCGAATTGATTTATGAACTAAAAAAAGAAGGTGGAAAGCGAACATTCCGGATAACTCCCCTATTATTAATACGCGTTGATAAGATTCATTCAGGCAATGTCATTACCAGGGAAAAATAAGCAGGTGTTGCCGGTTTCCTGATTATTTCTTCAGGAATTCCGTCAGCTCCGCGATCTTATCGGTATTAATATACCCAACAC
Source organism: Niabella sp. (assembly GCA_017744795.1). Lineage (GTDB taxonomy): Bacteria > Bacteroidota > Bacteroidia > Chitinophagales > Chitinophagaceae > Niabella. Next base: position 762 of record JAGIAQ010000204.1, read on the forward strand.
CCAATGCTTCAAAGGTTTTCCAGGCAATGGGTGTATCCGGAGCGCCCCAGAAGCGAACCATTTTGCCGGCCTGATGCGCCTTGGCGATTTCTTTCCCTAATATCTGTTTGGAAGCCGCATCTAAATTACCGGTACCATCCCATTTCGAATAGTCCCTGAAATTGGCGCTGAAAAAGGCTACCCTGGCCAGGTTTTTCTTTGTATAAGTGTACGTGAGATCCCCATCGAACCAAATAAAAGAGGGATAGGTAAATAAAGAGTCTTTAGGGGGCTGATTACCGGTTATTACAACCCGGATCCGTTTATTATTAATAATATCCGGGTATGCTTTCAGCTCCCTGATAATTTCAGCCACGGTGGCAACGCCATCAATTTTACAATCGATCAGGAGCACCAGCTGTTTTTCAGGATCTGGATATGCCGCTCCTTTATTCTTAAGGATCATTGATTTTAAAGGATCCAGGTAAAGATTCTTAAGCGTCCGGTCCGGCCGGATCTCTTTTTCGTTATGTGCTACCAGCAGCTCCTTGGGTCGCACAAACACATCCGCTTCTATTGAGCCAAACCCGTGTTCATAGGCCAGCCAGAAAGGTCTTTTTTGCTCGTAGTCATTATGCGAATGCGCATTCTGAACGGTATAGGTTTTTGGCTGCGCGAAGGTATTTACGACGATAAAAAGACAAAAAACAACCAGCAGTTTTCTCATAATGACTGAATTACAGTTTTAACTGAAAGACATTTTATAATCCACCCTTATCTTCCCGTTAGCAATATCGTTCAGCTTACTTTTCAAAAGCTTCTTTTTTAAGGGCGGCAGATAATCAATAAATAATTTTCCCTCGATATGGTCATATTCATGAAGGATCACCCGGGCGGTTACCCCGCTGAAGGTTTGGGTGTGCTCCTCAAAATTTTCATCCAGGTAGGTAATGGTAACCGTTTCATTTCGGCGCACTTCCTCCCGTATTTTAGGAATGCTCAGGCAGCCTTCATTATAGCCCCAAAGGGCCCCTTCCATTTCATCCACATAGGCATTAATAAAAACCTGCCGGATCCCTTCATCGCCGGGGTACAGATCTTTTTCATCCTCTTCAAGATTTTCTATGATCTGCTTGCTGTCCACCACAAAAAGCCGGATCGACCGGTTAATCTGCGGCGCGGCCAAACCCACACCGTTACTGGCGTACATCGTTTCCCACATTGAATCAATAAGTGATTGTAATTCAGGGTAATCAGCGTCAATATCTTCCGCCACTTTTCTTAAAACAGGATTGCCGTAGGCAACAATGGGTAAAATCATCTTACAAAGGTAGTGAGAATTGGCTTATGGGTTACTGGTTACAGGTTTCTGGTTTCTGGTTTCACGTCTGACGTTCTGCATTAAGCATTCCTTCCCAGATACTCCTGCAATATAATGGTAGCCGCAATTTCATCTACCAGCGCCTTATTCCTCCGCTGCATTTTCTTCAATCCCATTTCCAGCATGGCGTCCTTCGCCATTTTGGAGGTATAGCGCTCATCCACCAGCTCCAGGGGCATGGCGGGAAAATGTTTTTTGATCTCTTTAACCGCTTTTTTCACCAGGGGGGTACCGTGGGTGTCAGAATCATCCCAGTTTTTGGGCTCACCCATAATAATTTTTTCAACGGGTTCTTCGGCGATATATTTTTTCAAAAAAGGGATCAGCTCCTGCGAGGGGATGGTCGTTAAGCCCGTTGCAATGATCTGCAAGGGATCCGTAACCGCTATCCCGGTGCGTTTTAAACCATAGTCGATTGCGAGAATCCTAGCCACTTAAAATAATAAATAAGGAATGTAAAATAATTAATGTAAAACTATGGACTATGAACTATAAATTATGAGCCAGAAACATATCGGAGATTACCAACACAGCAAAAACTACTGACGCAATACCATTTGCCGTCATAAACGCCAGGTTCACCCTTCGCAGGTCATTGGGCTTTACAATGCTGTGCTGATAAATAAGCATACCGGCAAACACCGCAACCCCGCACCAATAGATCCAGCCGAAACGTCCACTGATCCCGGCAAAAACCACTGCAGCAGCGCTAAGCAGGTGCAAGACGGTCGAAACCAGTAAGGCTCTTTTGCCGCCCAGTTTTGAGGGGATGGAATATAACTCGTTCGTACGATCAAATGCCTCGTCCTGCAGCGCATAAATAATATCAAATCCGCTCACCCAAAACAATACCGCAAAAGAAAACAACACCGGGAGCAAGGCAAATGTTCCGGTAACGGCCAGGTAAGCTCCAATAGGCGCCAATGACAAGCCCAACCCCAGCACCAGGTGGCATAAGGCCGTGAACCGCTTAGTGTAACTATAACCCAACACCACCAATAACGCCACTGGTGATAGTAAGAAACAAATTGTATTAATAAAATAAGTGGCGGCGATAAACAACAAACTGTTTACAACCGTAAACCACAATACTCTTTTGGCAGACAAAACACCTGCGGGGATCTCGCGCACCGCCGTACGGGGATTCAGGGCATCAAACCTCCGGTCCAGGTAGCGGTTAAAGGACATGGCCGCATTACGCGCCAGTACCATACACAATAAAACCAGCAAAAACAACCAGCCTTTTTCCCTGAAAAAATAAATGGATTTATTCCACATAGTAGGCAGGATCCCGGTAGCATTGGGCGATTCATCGCTTATATCCAGACTTCTGATCCCGAGAAAAAAGCCTATAAACGCAAAAGGCATCGCAAAAATGGTATGCGAGAATTTTACCAGGCTCAGGTAGTTTTTTGCAACAGACATTCGGCAAAATTAGCAGACTTCGGGCAAACAGAATGCAAAACGCTAAATGCAGAACGCGCAACGCTCAATGCGGAACGCTGCCTCCGTTCACTATTGACCATTGCCTATTAACTATTGCCCCCAATCTGTCCCCGCACCAGCTCCCACAACACCACCCCGGCTGCTGTGGCAATATTTAAAGAATGTTTCATCCCCAATTGAGGAATTTCAATACAATTATCGCATAAAGCAATGGTGGATTGTTCTACCCCGGTTACTTCATTTCCGAATACCAGGGCAATTTTAGTTTGGCCATCCCAGTTCAGTTCGTTTAGTTTTTTACTATTCGCAACCTGTTCAATCGCCACTACCGAATACCCCTGTTCACGCAATTCAGCAATCGCTTCTTTGGCACTTGGGAAATGTTGCCACTGTACGGATTCCTCAGCTCCCAGTGCTGTTTTTTTTATTTCCTTATGCGGCGGTTTTGCCGAATATCCAATGATGAAGATCCCTTCTACCAAAAACGCATCCGAGGTACGGAACACACTTCCAA
>JAGIAQ010000205.1 GCA_017744795.1 Niabella sp.
GTTGAATTCTTTAGTTCCCGGATAGCTGCCAGATCTTTTAAAACATGAGAGTTGCTCCAACCCGCAACAATCGGATCCGATTGTTTTATCGTATTTGACAGAACGTATTTATTCACTTTCATAATGCCGGGCCAGATTGCCGCATGTGCCGGCCAATAGCTGGCAAAGATCTCAAACGTTTTTCTGCCCAAAAGAAGGTCTGCCGGCTCCATTTGTTTCCCCATCAACTTGCCAGAGGCTTCATCACTATAAGGTGCAGACCAACCGCCAAACTCAAATCCGCCTGAACTGTCTTCCTCCGGACCTCCCGGCGCCTGCATTACGCCGTCCAGCGTTATAAATTCTATTACAATTATCTTCCGCATATGATTCTGTTTTTATATTCAAATTTAGGTCACAAATACGGCGCCGTTGCTGTATGAATGCGACATTACTACTTGCTGAACGCGAAAACAATCAACAGCAACGCCTGAAATATTCGTTATAGAATCGTTTACTTTATTATGATTTTGTATATTCGAAGGATTCATACCATTACCTATAACGATTGTAACGATGCAAAACATAGTATTTAACGACACAAAAAAACACTACGAAATTTTAGACGGACTAAGAGGCGTGGCAGCCCTGCTGGTAATATTGATGCATGTATTTGAAGTTTTTGCCAACGGCGATCACAGCAAACTGATCATTAATCACGGTTACCTGGCGGTGGACTTCTTTTTTATGCTTTCGGGTTTTGTAATTGCGCACGCTTACGACGACCGGTGGAATAAAATGACGCTGAAAGGCTTTTTTAAAAGACGCCTGATCAGGCTTCATCCGATGATCCTGGTGGGTACGACTATTGGCGCTTTACTTTTTTATTTTCAAAAATCTTCTATGTTTCCCAATATTGCCGGAACAGGTTCGGGGATGTTTTTGCTCACCATAATTGCAGGGTATCTTATGGTGCCGATGCCCGTTTCTATGGACATCAGGGGATGGACGGAAACCTATCCGCTCGATGGCCCCGCCTGGTCATTATTTTTTGAATACCTCGCTAATATTTTATACGCCCTAATCATCCGTAAGTTTTCTACAAAAGTGCTGTCGGTATTCGTATTGCTTACTGCAATTATCTTACTCCAATATACGCTTACCAGCCCCACGGGAGACCTTGTTGGTGGATGGGCCTTAAATGAAGAGCAGCTGCGCATTGGATTCACACGGTTGTTATTTCCTTTCCTGGCCGGATTGTTACTATCAAGGATTATCAAAATAAAAAAAATAGCGTACGGATTTTTGTTTAGTAGCCTTATGCTTATTGTAGTACTGGCTATGCCCAGAATAAGCGCCAATGGGCCACTGTGGCAGAACGGATTGTACGAAGCCCTGTCCATCATCCTGGTGTTTCCGCTTATCGTATATATTGGTGCCTGCGGAACAATTAAAAATGGCTTTGCCAAACGGTTCTGTTCTTTTTTGGGGGATATTTCCTACCCTTTATATATTACACATTATCCGTTAATATATCTTTCCACCGCATGGGTAACCAATCATAAAGTGCCATTGTCCGAGGCCTTTCCCTTTTGCATCCTCATCGTCCTTATAGCCGTTGGAATTGCTTATCTGAGTTTGAAATACTACGACATACCGGTGAGGAGATGGTTATCAGACCGGTATATGAAAACACGAAAATAATTTCAAAAAAATTATACCAACTTATTGGTCGTAAGATTCACTTTTACTGAATCGTAAAGCACCGCGTTTGTTTTCACCTGGTAAAAGTTAAAACTCAGGAATTGAGGCGATGCTGTGACCAAAAGATAACCGTAGCCGGAAAGGGACTGATCAAAACTAACGCCACCGGTTTTTTTCTTCGATGGCTTTGTAACAGGATCAGCATTGCGTCCGCCTGTGCCTGCAACAATAAACGGTATCTGCAGGCTTTTTTTGTTGAAGGAAATAGTACGTGTATAGCGCTGGTAGTTGTGGGAATGACCCGCCAGCACCGCATCGGGCATGATGCCCGCTTTGGTACAGGCGTCATCAATATCCGCCAGCATCTGGACGCTTCCGCTATGTCCGCCGTTGCTATACGGCGGATGATGGGTAACAATGATCAATGCCTTTCTTGCATTTTTTGTACGTTGCTGCAGGATGGTTGTCAATGCCTCCTGCAGCCAGGTCTTTTGTTGCTGGCCAACGATCGCATTGTCTGCAATATAACCGGGGTTTTCAGCAATATTGGAATAAAGGCCAATAATATCCACAAACGGGGCATCCAAATGCCAGTAAACGCCCGGCTGGCTTGGCATTTCCCTGTAGATCGTACCTGCCGCGGGGGGCACACCAGGAGCGGGCTGACAAAAATTACGGAGAAAGGCTTCCAGTGTTGTTTTTTGCCCCGTGCTGGTTCCGTCGTATTTGAACAGCTCTCCGTCATGATTCCCGGGGATTGCAATTATTTTCCCCGGATAGGTTTTATAAGGCACATAAAATTCTTCGTGGTAGCCACTATCGGTATTATTGTAATAATTCACATCACCCAGATGCAGAAAAAAAGCTGGTGAATTTTGCGGCGCTGCAATGTTATAATCTTTGGTCATTGCATCCGCAACTGCCGTCTGCGCAATATTATTGGAGTTCCAGGTATCTCCCACTGCGTGGAATTTTATTGATCCCGCGGCAAGAATGGCATCACTACCCTGTTGTCCGATTACCTCAGCCAGGGTCATTACAGGAGCTCTTTGCGGGGCCGGTATCGGGAGTAATTGTGTAGCAACATAATCGGTCATTCTTCTACCTACACCCTTGATCAGTGGCCGCTTTTCCGGGGGAACCGTTGTATAAAAGGGATGTGCAAACCGAAAAGAATCGTGTTTCGCCAACTGTCGTTTTAATGAGGGCTTTTTAATTTGCTTTTTCATACTAACCTGTTTTGCAATTAGTAATAAAAACCACGGAAAATCTGTCAGCACTACACAATAGTAAGTTATGAAATTCCCGCCGAATGATCAAAAAATCCTACCTTGCTCTTTAAAAAACAATGCACTATCGAATTGCAACCGTAGCATCCTTAATCACGCTATTAAGTACAAATTGTTCTTTTGGACAACAAACAGCAACTGTTTTTAATCCGGCAACCACAACCAGCGTTCTGCAATCCCTGGCCAGCGATGAAATGAGAGGCCGGGCCGTTTTTTCACCGGAAATCGATAAAGCCGCGAACCTTATCGCAGCATCTTTTGAAAAAAGCGGATTGCAGCCACTTGCAGGTTCCTCTTTTTTACAATCCTTTTCCGTGTACAGCGCGGCCTTCAGAGGCCTTACCGCCACGATCGATCAGAAGGAAATTTCCAGGGATAATGTTATCGTAATCACAGGGCAACCGGAAATTACCGTTACAGAAACATCAGGTTACCAGGTGGAACATATAAAAGCCGGCGATAACCTCTTCCGCGCCGCAAGCGGATTTGTCCGGAACAATAAGAACACCATTGTGCTCGTAGATGAATCCCTCTCCGAAAATTTTAAACGCCTCGTCGCATTCAAAAGAAATTTTTTCAAGCGGGATTATACTACTCTATTTATTCTGGGCAGCCCGGAAATGAAGACCTTTTCCATAAAGGCATCGCATACCATTAAAGAAAACAAACTGGCAAATGTTGCAGGCGTATTGCCCGGTAAATCGAAAAAAGACGAGTATGTTGTTTTTTCTGCACACTATGACCACCTGGGCATTGGCAAACCGGAAAATGGCGATTCCATTTACAATGGTGCCAATGACGATGCTTCCGGAACAACGGCAGTGTTGCTGCTCGCCGATTATTTTGGCAAACTGAAAAACAATGAACGTTCCATCATTTTCGTAACCTTCACGGCTGAGGAATCCGGCGGATTTGGATCGCAGTATTTCAGCCGGCAATTGGATCCGGCAAAGATCACGGCGATGCTGAATATAGAAATGATCGGCACGGATAGTAAATGGGGTAAAAATTCAGCGTATATTACCGGTTTTGAAAAATCAGATCTCGGAACTATTCTTCAGAAAAATCTGAAAGGATCGGGCTTTTCC
>JAGIAQ010000206.1 GCA_017744795.1 Niabella sp.
CAGCAAAGGCGTAGCATCTTCCACAACTAAAATCTTCATAGTTTAGATTTTTATAGATAAAATACAAACCGGATTTAAAGGACGCAAACAGCTGAGCATCAACAGGCTCAGAAGGCTCTACCCGACTGCAATATATATAAAATTATATATAAAAAAAACGACCTCAAAGAAACACCCCATTCAGCTGGTCATCCTGCGCTTAATATCCTGCTGCTCCGCTCTCTCCTTTCACAATAGCCACGCCCGCACTGCAGCCCAGCCGGGTAGCTCCGGCATCCACTAACTCCTTCGCAAAACCATAATCCCGGATGCCACCGCTGGCCTTTATGTGCACGGAAGCCGGTAAATGCTTTTTAAATAGCTCCACCGCATGCACGCTCGCACCCTTTTCGGCATAACCAGTGGAGGTTTTTAAATAATCGATGCCCGCTGCACCATACAGCTCGCAGCATTTGATAATTTCTTCATCGGTCAGGATACCGCTTTCTATAATAATCTTGATCACTTTGCCCTTCTCCCTTATAACCGGCATAATATGATTGATCTCGTTTGCCAGGTATTGCCAGTCGTTATTTTTCAGCGCGATCAGGTTGATCACAATATCCAGCTCATCCACCCCGTCTACCAGGGCCAGCACCACCTCCGCCAGCTTGGCCTCAATGGCCGAATAGCCAAAAGGAAACCCAATAACGGTAGCTGTTTTTACATCAGATCCCCTCAGTAATTCCTTTGTTTTTTTTACAAAAGGCGGCGGAATGCACACCGCGGCAAAACCGTATTCTTTTGCTTCATTGCAAACCCGTTCAATATCGCTTAACAGCGTTGTAGGTTTCAAAATGGTATGATCAATGTATTTTGCGATATCCATTACTTTCACTTTAGGCTGCAAACCTACTGATTTTATATGATCCAGGGTGCGGATGCTGAACGCTGTGCGAGGCTTGCAGCCTCGCATCCCTATTTTATCGCCTTCGGCGATTCTGCAATTCCCTCAAAAATAAAAATACGGTTATCTGCACCTAGCGCCCATTGACTATTGCCCCTTGCCTATTCACTATTTCCCCCTAAACCGCCGCCAACCCTTATCTTTGCCGAAATTTTTAAGCATGTTTCGTACACATACCTGCGGAGAATTAAGAAGCGCAGCTATAAATAAAGAAGTGACCCTGGCCGGCTGGGTGCAAACCGTTCGCAAATTTGGAAGCATTACGTTCATAGATCTGAGAGACCGCTATGGCATTACCCAGTTATTATTTTCGGAGGCATTAAACGCCAAACTGGACGCCAACCCTATCGGCCGCGAATTTGTGTTGCAGGTAAAAGGCAAAGTGAACGAACGCAGCAATAAAAATAAAAATATCCCCACCGGTGACATTGAAATACTGGTAGAGGACTTTAGCATCCTTAATAAAAGTATCACTCCGCCCTTTACCATACAGGACGATACCGATGGCGGTGAGGACCTGCGGATGAAATACCGCTTTCTGGACCTGCGCCGTAATGCAGTAAAGAAAAACCTGGAACTCCGATATGCCGTGAACCGTGCGACGCGGGACTACCTACATCAGAACGGTTTCATGGATATTGAAACGCCGTTTTTGATTAAATCCACTCCCGAAGGTGCCCGGGATTTTGTGGTGCCCTCCCGGATGAACCCGGGTGAGTTTTACGCGCTGCCTCAATCGCCCCAAACCTTTAAACAACTGCTGATGGTGAGCGGGTACGACCGGTATTACCAGATCGTAAAATGCTTTCGCGATGAAGACCTGCGGGCCGACCGGCAGCCGGAATTTACCCAGATCGATTGTGAGATGGCCTTTGTAGAACAGGAAGACATTTTAACTATGTTTGAAGGGCTGATCAAATACATTTTTAAAGCCGTCAAAAACATCGACTATACAGAAGCAGTAGAACGCATGAGCTGGGAGGAAGCCATGTGGCGCTATGGCAACGATAAACCAGACATCCGGTTTGGCATGCAGTTGCTGAATCTTAAATTTCCGCAGCACTTCTTCACCCAAAAAGAAAGCAATGCCCATTTGATCAATGATGCGGGCTTTGGCGTGTTTGATGATGCGGAGACCGTTGTTGCTATTGCGGTTCCGGGCTGCAGCGAATATACACGTAAACAAACCGACGAGCTGACGGAATGGGTAAAGCGCCCACAGATCGGCATGAAAGGATTGGTATTTATCAAATACAATACGGACGGCACTTTCAAGAGCAGCGTTGATAAATTTTATAGTGAAGAAAAACTGAAGGCCATAGCAGCCGCAGCCGGTGCCAACCCGGGAGATCTTATTTTAATACTGGCCGGGGCCGAAGAACGCACCCGAAAAGCAGCAAGCGAACTGCGCCTGGAAATGGGCAAACGCCTGGGTCTGCGCAAAGAAGATGAATTTAAACTATTGTGGGTATTGGATTTCCCCTTGTTTGAATATGCTGAAGAAGAAAATCGCTGGGTAGCACGGCACCATCCGTTCACCGCACCCAAACCAGGCGATATCGAAACGATGATCGGCAATAACCCTAAAATTGAAAATGCGGCAGAATATCTGAAACACCCCTATGCCTCTATCAAAGCCAATGCTTATGATATGGTATTAAATGGTAATGAAATTGGCGGTGGCAGTATCCGGATCTTCCAGAAGGCCCTGCAGCAAAAAATGTTTGAAGCCCTGGGCATGGATGAAGAAGAGCAACTGCATAAGTTCGGCTTCCTCCTGGGCGCCTTTGAATATGGTGCGCCCCCGCATGGCGGTATCGCTTTTGGTTTCGACCGCCTCTGCTCTATCCTGGGCGGCAGCGAAAGCATCCGCGATTTTATTGCCTTCCCCAAAAACAATTCTGGACGGGATGTAATGCTCGATGCACCAGCCTCTGTCGATGCCAAACAATTGAAAGAATTGCAGATCCGGCTCGATCCGCAAGGCTGATTATCGTATTTTTGAGTAATAAATACTCCATTATGCTGCAAACAATCATCCGGACATTTCCTCATTTGATTATTGTAGCGGCAACGCTTTATTATCTTATCGGTAAAAAAAGCTGGCTGGGGGTTTTATTGTTTGTTAGCAGTTTAACGAGTACTATCGTTTCTGTTTTGCAAATGCAGGAAGGTACTTCTCTTTCCGTGGATTTTGCGGCAAAACTTCACCGGATGGCGTTGTTAGGCAATATTTCATTCATCACTTATACGGTGTTTGCTATTTCATTTTTGATATTAATGATCCGCATTCTCAAACCCAATGCAACAACTTATCCATTCCTTGACGAGTCAGTGCAAGACAATAATGCCTGAAACCAGGGTAAGCCCACTTTAATTTACAACGAGCGACTAAAAGGCAGACAACGAAAGTCTTTTGAGGCATTAAGCTCATTAAGAAAACGACTTAATGGTTTATTATTCGTGGCCTTACTGCGTAAAAAATGCTTTTAGTCAGTTCCCAGCTTCCAGGCGGGCCAGAGTAGTTCCTGATAACACAAGGTCGCCCTTGTCCCACATGTCGCCTGGATGGGACCTGCAGGACCTCGGCGACAAGTCCCGTCTGCTCAGAGCTTTTTTGAAAGACAAAAATTCAGGGGCAAAATCAGAAAAATTTTTTCTTCCCCTGTTGCGTTTTTCCTGTTTCCGGCGTTACTATTATCAGAACAAAAAAATACTATTTCTCAAAATTTATAAAAGATGAAAAAAGATTCTCTGGCAGGTATTTCTTTCCTGTTGCTGGTAATGGTTTCCCTTAGCTCCTGTTTAAAAAATCACGATGACTACTGGAACAATCCTGATATTCAGAATACGGCAATAGTAAGCGTGATCAACGGAGCCCCCCTTTCCCTGCCGCTGGATATCCAGTTCAACGGAACAGAACGCTGGTACC
>JAGIAQ010000207.1:0-3465 GCA_017744795.1 Niabella sp.
ATCACCGCCCTTGGGAGTAATGCTGGTAGATTCAAATGTCAGCTTAGGGTGATTGGCCGCATCAAAAAAGTCAGCGCTTTTCAGGTGCTCATCGCGCTGTGCAGGACCGGTTGAAATGCTGTTGATGTCGGCACTGAAAGAAACTTTCGCATCGCTGAAATCTTCTTTGTCAGCTACTACAGTTCCTTCAAACTCTGTAAACTTTCCTGATACATTTGAGATTACCAGGTGTCTTACTTTAAATCCTATTTCCGAATGCATCGGATCAATTGTCCATGTTGCCATTGTTTTTATTTTTTTGTGATTTGAAGACACAAAGTTAATAGCCCGTTGCGGCCAACAAAATAATCTATATTAAGATTGTGGGTTAAGGTTTTGTAAAGATTTCGGTTGATAGGGGGAGCCGATGGCGGACGGTCTGTGGAATTCCTCAGTGATCCTGTGCCTCAGCGGCAAAAAAAATGCAGTGGCTCTTTGAGGAATATATTCTATAAAAAAGCTGCATTTTATGGAATACACAACCCACAAAACGCAGCTTTTCAAATCCGATAGAGCCGAATCAGGGCAAAAGGCTGGCCAGCTTATTCTGAAGATCCGGCCCGCGCAATCCTTCGGCAATTACTTTCCCCTGGGGGTCTATTAAAACATTAAAAGGGATGCCACTAATGCCGTACAACGGTACCACAGCAGATTCCCACTGCTTCAGGTCGCTCACGTGCGGCCAGGTCAGTTTATCATTCTGTATGGCATTCTTCCATTCATAAGCATCTTTATCCAGCGAAACGCCAAACACCGTAAACCCTTTATTCTTAAACTGATTAAATGCGGCCACTACATTCGGATTTTCCGCCCGGCAGGGACGGCACCAGCTGGCCCAGAAATCAATCAATACATATTTACCTCTGAAGGAACTCAAAGAGATGGGCTTCCCGGAGGGATCCGGCAGTGTAAAATCAGGCGCCTGTTTACCCACCAGTGACTTTTTTTTCTCGGCTTCGCGCGCCTGCTGCAGATTTAATTTTAACCCCGCAACGGCAACATGATTGGGAAATTTTTGGGTAACTGCATCGATCAAAGCAAATACCTGGTCGTCGTCCAATGGTTTCAGTCCCAGTTCGGGATTATTGGCAGTAGACTGATAAAAGCCCAATTGGAAAATAGACAAAGCCGGGTTGGAGGCTTTTTTGATCTCCTCCAGAGCATAGGAACGGAGGTCAGCACCCTTTTGCTCCCGGTCCTGCTTCACTTTTACAATAACACTGTCCGCCACCTTGGGCAAATGGTTCAGGCTGTCTATTTTATGTGTGGCATTGATAACCGGTACCAATTTGCTTTGGAACGTAAGGATAAAATCCTTCATCAGCTGGCTGGCCGCGGAGTTTTTCACCTCATATGCCTGCGGCAGGGATGGATTTGCTTTACTCATGGTAATATTTACCGTTACTTCCGGCGCATCGTTAATAACGGATGCCACCGGAAAGTCCAGCTGCCCAAGGCGGAGGTTGTAAATGCCGTCTTCGCGCGCATCGGTCTTTAACGAGAATTTCCCGTTCCCGATTTCTGCCGAATCTACAATTACCGGCTGCATGGAGCCCACCGGCACCTCCTCCAGGTACATTTTTTTCTCGGGACTGTTGGCCACGGTTCCGTCTACGGTAAAACTTTTTTTGCCCTCTTCCTTACATCCGGCTGCTACAACCACAGCGGTTATTACGATCCAAAATAGATGCTTCATTTTTATAAAAAATTATGCAGACCTATGAGGTTTTGTAAACCTCATAGGTCTTACGTCTTTATTGTAACTTCTTCAACAATAGCTCGTTCGTTTTTTTAGGGTCTGCCTTACCCTTTGTTTGCTTCATTACCTCGCCCACAAAAAGTGCCAGCAGGCCTTTTTTTCCTTTTTTGTATTCGGCAACTTTACCGGACAATTTTTCCAGAACGGCATCAATCACCGGTTCCAGGTCGGCCGCATCAGACTGCTGGATCAGGTTATTTTTTTCCGCTAAAGCGATGGGCGTTTCCTTTGGGTCCTGCAATAACAGGTGGAACAATTTGGTGGAAGCAATGGAAAAACTCACTTTCCCTGAATCCACCGTATCGATCAATGCCGCAATCTGGGCCGGCGCCAGCGGAAAGGCCGTTATCGGGGCTCCATTTTCATTCAGCCAGGTTTTTACCGGCCCCAGCATCCAATTGGCGGCCGCTTTATAATGCTTTGTTTGTGCAACGATGGATTCAAAGTATTCTGCAGAATCCCTTTCCTCCGTAATAACGTGGGCATCATATTCGGGCAACTGGTATTCCGTGGTATATTTTTGAATACGCGCCGCCGGCAATTCAGGAATCGACTCCTTTATAGCTGCAATAAATTCATCTTTAAGATCGAAGGGGGGCAGATCGGGATCGGGAAAATACCGGTAGTCTTCTGCATCTTCTTTATCGCGAATGGCAAAAGTAGTTCCGTTACCGGCATCGAAACTGCGCGTTTGCTGGCGGATGGTTTCACCTTTTTCCAGCAACTGCATTAATCGGTCTGCCTCAAAATCAATCGCGCGTTTTACGTTGCGGATGGAGTTGAGGTTCTTCACTTCCACCTTGGTGCCCAGTTGTTCTGCGCCTTTCAGGCGAACGGAAATATTCGCATCGCAGCGCATGCTGCCTTCTTCCATATTTCCATCGCATACATCCAGGTACCGGACCAGCTTGCGCAATTCCGACACATAAGCAAATGCTTCCTCGCTGCTGCTGAGGTCCGGCTCTGTTACAATTTCCACCAGCGGGGTTCCGGCGCGGTTATAGTCCACCGCTGTGTTCCATTCATCCACATCGTGCATACTTTTTCCTGCATCTTCTTCCATATGGATCCGGTTGAGCCGCACATTCTTGGCGCCGGTGCTCACTTTTATGGGTACAAATCCATTTTTACAAATAGGGGTGGTATGCTGGGAGATCTGGTAGCCTTTGGGCAGGTCCGGGTAAAAATAATTTTTCCGGGCGAAGTAATTTTTCTGCTCTATGTCGCAGTTACAGGCCAGGCCCAGTTTTACGGCATATTCAATTACTTTTTCGTTCATTTTGGGCAAGCTGCCCGGGTGCGCCAGCGTAATGGGGCTTACATGCGTATTGGGCGCCGCGCCAAAAGCAATGCTGTCACCACAAAAAAGTTTGCTTTCCGTACGTAACTGGGCGTGCACCTCCAAACCAATTACCACTTCATATTTCTCACTTAAATCCATAAAAACCTTTATAATCGGTTCGCGAAGATACGCAAGCAGGCATAATAAAACCGCCCTGATCACAACCAGAGCGGCTTTAACCCTAAATCACGAAAACTTAAAAACTATCAATAGATATTGGTATCTATCCTATAAATAACGATCTGCCGTTAAAAAAGTTGCCGGTTATTACAGATCAGCCGTTTTTATTTTGGAAGAGCGGGTTAAATCAATGGTCTGATTTCTT
>JAGIAQ010000207.1:3475-3697 GCA_017744795.1 Niabella sp.
CCTATTGATTTTGAACTCGATAGAGGACTTACTCCCTTCCCGCAGCGCCCGGCCGGCATTTTCAGTGGTCGTTGCAGGTTGCCGGTTAATCTCTTTAATAATATCCCCGCTTCTCAACCCGGCTTTATCTGCATCGGAGCCTTTTTCGACCTCCAGGATCTTTACACCGGCTCCCTTACCCAAATCCTGGATGCGGATCCCGATCTTTGGACTGTCATCTGA
>JAGIAQ010000208.1:0-2817 GCA_017744795.1 Niabella sp.
CTGTTATAGTTACCCGACAGATCAATCACGCTGAAAACAGGAACAGCGGCTATGATAAAAAAGGTATTGTTTTTACGATCATGCAAGGCGATGTGGAGAAAAATTATGGACTGATACGAAACGAACTGCTTCAAAGTGGCGCGGTATCTTCTGTTACCAAGACCATGGGGCCTATTTCTCAAAAATGGAGCGATAGCTGGGGCTTTTCATGGACCGGCAGTACAGAAGCCGATAAAAAAACAGATTTTCTACAATTTAGTACCGATGCGGGTTTGGTAGCAACAATGAATATGAGCCT
The DNA here is from genome assembly GCA_017744795.1 of Niabella sp. Classification (GTDB taxonomy): domain Bacteria; phylum Bacteroidota; class Bacteroidia; order Chitinophagales; family Chitinophagaceae; genus Niabella. Next base: position 299 of record JAGIAQ010000208.1, read on the forward strand.
GATACAGGGAAGAGATATAGACGTGTTTAAATATCCCACCGATAGCACGGCAGTATTAATTACTGAAAAAGCAAAAGAGGCGATGCACTTAAAAGACCCGATCGGCGCTTTGTTGAAGGCGCAAGGGAGGGAATGGCATATAGTCGGTGTAATAAAGTCTTTTATTATAGAGTCGCCTTATGATAATATACTGCCGATGATTATTTACGGGCCTAAGTTGTGGTTCAATGCCATTCATTATAAATTAAACCCGGCACATGGTACCAAAGAGAACCTGGATAAAATAGAAGCCGTCTTCAAAAAGTATAATGCCGATTACCCGTTTGATTATCATTTTGTGGATGGGGATTATGCAAAGAAGTTTGAGGAGACGCAACGGGTTGGTGCTTTATCCGCCTTGTTTGCCGGGTTGTCGATTTTTATTTCCTGCCTGGGGTTGCTGGGCCTGATCATATTTATCGCCGAAACCAAAACCAAGGAAATTGGCGTGCGCAAGGTGCTTGGGGCGTCGGTAATAGGTATTACAACCTTATTGTCGAAGGAATTCTTAAAACTGATTGCCATTTCCTTTGCTATCGCTGCACCCGTTGCATGGTGGGCGATGCGCCTGTGGCTGATGAATTATACCTATAGGGTAACGATACAATGGTGGTGGTTTCTGTTCACCGGAGCGGCATCTTTGGCGATCGCATTGGCGACCCTGAGTTATCACGCCATACGCGCCGCAACAGCCAACCCCGTGAAAGCCTTGCGGAGCGAGTAATTAATTTGAAAATTTGAGAATGTGAAAATGTGGAAATGAAGAAAAGTGAATAGTTAATAGTGAGTGGTGAATAGGTAGAAGATATAGTCGTGAAACGATAAACGTCAAACAAAATATTCGTTGGTTGCTGTAACGCAAATCAGAAATCATTTTTTATGCTTAAAACTTATATAACCTCATTGCTTCGACAGCTGCGGCGCAACCGGATGTTTGCCATACTCAATATTCTGGGATTGAGCGTCTGTATTAGTATTGCATGGATGATTTTTCGCATGGTGGATTATGAATATAGCTTCGATAAGAAAATTCCGGATGCAGAAAATATTTACCAGGTGGTATCCCGGACAAAAAGTGAATCGGGTGAAGCAGGCGGAAATGCGGGCGTGCCGAATCCGGTTTTTACGGCGTTGAAAGATGCAGTGCCCGGCATTAAACTGGTGGTTCCCATGTTTTACAAATTTGTTCATTCCGTATCTTTCAAAGGAGGAAAGGGTGGCGCTGAACAAAAAATAGAGCGGACCGATGAAGATATTTCACTAGTGGCGACCAATTTGGAGTATTTTACACTATTGGGGTATCGCTGGCTGGAAGGCAGTCCTGCCGCTGCTTTGGATGCCCCGGATAAAGTGGTGCTCACTGATCAAAAAGCAAAAGAGTACTTTCCGTTTTTAAGCCTGAAAGATATTGTTGGACAAACTATTGTTTATAACGACACTGTTTTTCGGAGGGTATCGGCAATTGTTGGCCAGTTGAGCGGGCCGAATAGTTTTGGAAAACTGAATAATGAATTTATTGCTTTAAATAAGAAAGATATAGAGGGCTATGGGTGGGGCGGGTGGTCCAGTAATAACCTTGTGTTTATCAAACCCGAAAAAAAAGCCGGCATATCCGGGATACTGCAAACGCTGAATGCTATAAATAAAAAGAATAATCAGGATGCGTTTGATAAATATCATTATAGATCCTGGTTTGAGGCGATACCGCTCAAAGAAAAACATTTTGAAGCCCGGTTTGCAGCCCAAACAAGAGCCGCAAACAAGAATGTTTTAAACGGATTGATTATCGTTGGCGTATTCCTGTTGTTATTGTCCTGTATCAATTATATTAATTTAAGTACGGCCTTGTTGCCGCAGCGGGCCAGGGAAATTGGAATCAGAAAAACATTAGGCAGCTCGGCCCGGAATTTAATCTTCCGGTTTATGGGAGAAACACTTGTGATAACATTGATCGCTGCAGCTTTTTCTTTTTTGTTCACCTGGATGGGCGTAAAAGCCTTTTCAGATTTTTTACCCGAAGGGCTTTCCGGATATATGCGTTACGGAAAGCTGGGTGTGTTTATGTTTTTGCTGGTAGTGATTGTTACCATTATAGCCGGGCTATATCCCGCCTGGATAGCTACCCGTATGAAGACCGTGCAAGTGCTTAAAGGAGGCGCTGAAACCGTTATTGGCCGCAACCGGTATTCTCTGAGAAAAGGGCTGATCGTTTTCCAGTTTTTTGTAGCCCAGGTGTTCATTATTGGAGCGGTAGTGATTGGCAGCCAGCTAAAGTATGTTTTGAATTCAAACCCGGGGTTTGATAAGGAAGCCGTGATTACAGTAGGCATACCCTATTATGTGGCAAATGTTCCGGTGTATAAGGATAAACAATTTGTATTAAAAGATGAACTAAAGCGAAATGCTGCAATAGCAAACGTAACATTAGGGAAGCCCCCGATGGACAATGGTAATATTTCCCAAATGTTAAGTTATTATAA
>JAGIAQ010000208.1:2827-3720 GCA_017744795.1 Niabella sp.
CGAAATGCAGCAATTTGTTGAGATGAAATTTGGCGATACCGGTTATATTCCGTTTTACGGATTTAAGCTGTTGGCAGGGCGCAATTTTTCTGTATCAGATACGATGCATGAACTGGTTATTACCGAAGCGGCCGTGAAGGCCTATGGTTTCAAATCTCCACAGGAGGCTGTTGGAAAGTTACTTGCATTTCCAGGCGAGGCTACACGCTCTTTCCCAATAGTTGGGGTTATAAGTGATTTTCATCAGCGCGGTCTGCAGTCAGAAATAAAACCGGCACTTATTACAAGTAGCAAAGATCAGTTTTTTACGATCAATATAAAGCTATTGCCGGGGGCAGATCGGTGGACCGCCGGAATTGCGGCAGTGGAAGGCGCCTGGAAAAAGCTATACCCGGGCGTGCCTTTTAAATACCAGTTTTATGACGAAAAAATAAAAGAGCTGTATAAAAATGAGCTGCAGTTGCAGACCCTTGTAAGAAGCTCCACTGCTATTGCGATATTGATCAGCTGCCTGGGTTTATTTGGTCTCGCGGCACTTACCACCTTTCAGCGTACAAAGGAGGTGGGTATCCGCAAGGTATTGGGTGCCTCGGTTTCAGGCATCGTCCGGCTGTTATCAAAAGAGTTTATTGGGCTTGTTTTAATTTCTGTGCTATTGGCAAGCCCTTTGGCCTGGTGGTTTATGAATAAATGGCTGCGGGATTTTGCGTATCGGATCGACATAAAATGGTGGATGTTTGTGACAGCTGCATTGGGCGCAATTTTGATAGCATTGCTTACTGTAAGTTACCAGGCTATAAAAGCAGCCATAGCCAATCCGGTTAGATCGTTGCGAAACGAGTAATTAATTTGAAAATTTGATAATGTGACAATGTGGAAATGTGAGAATGTGG
>JAGIAQ010000209.1 GCA_017744795.1 Niabella sp.
CAATGATTCATAGCGTGACAACGCCCGTCTTTTCCGGGGCGGGCTCATTTATTTAGGAACGCTGATATGCCTACTGACTATATTTTATCAAGTGCCGCTATGATCTGCTTTACAAGTTCCTTGTCAATCCCCATTCCATCTTCACCGGCGTCACTCAGCACCCGAAAGGCACGCTCATCATCACGTTCAAAAGTTAGTTCCCTCCCATCAACTACCACAAAAAATTTGTAAGAATAGGCGAAGGTAACCAACCGGCCTTTTAATAACAGATCTTCCCCTTTATATAATACCGGTAATTCAAAAAAATGCTCCATATAAAATAATCGGCCGCAAATTTCCGGAATTTTCTTATCATAATCTATTTACGGAACTGATTTAATGGCACAATGTTTGACTTAAGAAGCATATCAAAATAGAATAGTCAATTTTCTCATAAGCAGTTAGTTTTGGTTGCGTCCCCTGTTTCCACGGGGGACAATGTTTTTATAGAGCACGGGGCGCTAAGATTCGGTATACGGCTGACGCGCTATAATGGATGCAGTAAATTACCAGGTAATTTACCGGCCCCGGTTCCGCCCAATGGCAGGGTATTAACCGTATCTTTGGCCCCTGTCAAATCTTACGGTTATAATGTCGATAGACGATTTAATAAATAGCGCCTTAAAAGAACGGGGCGGCGTGCTGGATGCCGCTAACCTGTATGCGTTGGTTGGGGATACCCGAACTGGCGAGTTGTTTGTTTTGAATCTACAAGACTTTTTCATTGACAACCTGGAGTATTTCCGTAATGGAGAGGAAACATGGATTATACTGATTGGGGCATATGCCACAGAAGAAGCGGCACGTGTTGCCATAAAAACATTAAACGACGAAAAGCCTCTTGGTGATGGTTTGATAGTGTCCCCGGAATTTCACATACTGCTTGGCAATGCCAAAGAAAACAAGCTTTTTGTTTTGCCGCTGAAGGAATACTATATAGGTTATCTCGGCCTCTTTTTATACAAAGTGGATTCCGGCAATGTAGCCATAAGCATCTTTAATACCAGGGATGCAGCTGAAGACGCGATTGACATGATCCGAACCCTGATCATGGATGAAAGGGGTAATAGCATTATATAGCTTGAGAACCTTTTCCAGGGCGGGCTTATTTTTTTAGGAACAGTTACCGCCTATTATATGCTGCTTCCTACCATGAGTATTATAATTGTTTAAACAGATCGTCTTTCTCTCTAATAAATCCCGATCCAACATCCGCTTTTAAATATGGTATAATGGCAGGGTCGTAATTAGCTATAGTATTTACATCGTAAATCATTAAATTATCAGGATCATCAAGATATTCCTGCGATTCGGTTCCGGATAAAAACCGCCAGCCGCTGTCGTTTTCAAAATCCCTTTCCTCACGATACATATATTTTACCGGCCGGCCTTCAACCGTAATTTTATCTGACGCATAACAAGCGCCGCCATATTTGATAACCCTTCTTATATCTTCCCTTTTGATCTTAAATATTTTCTCCTTCATCTTAACCTTGTTTTCAAAACTATTTTCGAGCGTTTTGAGCATTGTTTTAAATGCCAATTGTCTATTGAGCATAGAAAGACGATATATTGCTTAAAAGTCCGCCTGCGGCATGGCAACACGTCGGTTTTGGGTCTTTCTTTATATTATCAAAGTGCCCTTATAAAAAAAGTCATTTTGGAGTTTTCAACAAATTCTTCGATCGTTGCTTCCTTTGTTGCGCTTTTATTACAGAACTCAATGTAATACTCAATCGGGTTCGCGCCCCCAGTCCTTATGAGCCTTGCAGGCAACAATTATTAACATAAGTGCATTACCCGTTAATCGCTTTTATTTCTTTAAAGCCGGGCAAACGCCGGATCACCGTCCAATATTCCTCCCGTACATCATCATCAATATAAACCGGCAGCCGCTCACCATACAACCTGTCTGAGCCATCCTTTTTGCAACCGGAGATCCAATAGAGTTCCCCCGTAGCTGTATCAAAATAATTAGCCTTATAACCCCGCCCGTTCAGGGTTTGAAAAGTTTTACCGTTATAATGAATTGATTTGCCGGTTTTGGAAAAGGTTACCCGCCCGATCCTGGCAGCGCCGGCAAGGCCTTCCCCTTTATATTCCATGTACATTATTCTCGTTTTCATGGTCAAAACCAACAGTTATCCACTTTATGCAAAAATTCTTTCTCCAGGACCTTGCTTATATCTCCTGAATTTTTGTAAAAACAATACCACTTGGGCTATTAGGTGTTGGCCCTGTTTTAATACTAAACAGATAAATATCATGACCATATACAAATATTTTAACACCGGCCCTGTTTCCATATTTTGCATTATCAAACGTATACTCCCAGGAGGTTTGCCCCGATGGTCTGAGCTTTGCGATAAATGCGGAAGATGTTGTAACATAATAGTTTGCCACGTTGCCTGATATGTAATACGAATCTGAGCTTTTTTCATACAGTGATCTGGGATGGGTTACACCAGATGTTCCATACTTCAGATTTGAGTACACTGCCTGCCAAACTATAACTCCGGTTTGGGCATCTACCTGAAATAACCAGGCGCTTGGTTTTGTTAGTCCGAAGGAGCTGGAATAGCCGAGCAGATTCCAGTTTTTATTTGCCGAAGAAGTAAGCTGAACAACAAATTCATCAGCCGCGCCACCATACTTTTTCTCCCACAATAACCTGTTATCAAAACTTATTTTTTTTACTGTTATATCGTAAAGTACGACAGACTGATTTACGTTGAACCAACTATAAGCAGCAGCATATCCGAGATCATTGGAGTCATTAAAAGTGTACGGAGGGGAACCCTCAGCAAGACCATTGTCCGCACTGTAAGCAGTTGAAGAAAGAAGATTTCCATTTAAATCAATCAGATAATTGGTTATCACGCAATTTTCCCGAATACCGTTCTTCATATCATCATATTCCCGTAGAGTAATTATCAAACTATTATTCTTATTGTCTAAAATCCTCATCAGGTCTTTATTTCTTTTTGTCCCATATTTTTTCTCCCATAAAACATTTCCGTTATTATCAAGCTTTGTGAAAATGTGCCCAAAATTTACAGCTGTCCAATCAGTAGTAGCCAACAGGAAGCCCCCTTCTATTTCCAAAACAGCAACAGGAGATTGTGAACTATATTGTGCATACTCCTTATTCCAAACTACATCCCCGGACTTATTAAAAAGAATAAGTTCCGGCCAATAAGTTGAATAGATCCCTGACGAGGTAATTAAAGCGATAAACGAACCATCCGCCGTCTCTTTTACATCAATAATATTTCTGCTTCTGCCATTATTATATTCTTTGTCAATCAGAACATTTAATCCTCCGGTGGAAATGCTTTTACTTTCACTATATATCGTTTTATCAGCAATTTGAATATATGCGCGGAAATAATAGGTAGCGTTCTCCCCTATTTTATTAATGACAGTAGAATAGGGAGATGAGAGACTCCGGGAGCTATCTGTTATCGTTGGCATAGGAGACTTACTCCAGCAAATACCAACTTTTTTTATCTCATTTGACCCTTTCGCATTCATTGATACTAAAACACGAATGTCATCGAATTGCTCAACACTTATACTATCGATATTAACTTCCGGCTTAGCTGCATTTTCTACATTGCTTTTTGAGCAAGAC
>JAGIAQ010000020.1:0-5025 GCA_017744795.1 Niabella sp.
AGCTCCCTCCCCAGCTGCGCAGGTGTCGGGATGACGCGTTTTATTAATTTAATATTCTGTATTTTCAAATTCTCACATTTCCACATCTTCACATTCCCAAATTTTCAAATTACTCACTCGCTCCGCAAGGCTTTCACGGGGTTGGCAATAGCCGCTTTTATCGATTGGAAACTCACAGTAACTAAAGCAATAAAAACCGACAGCATGCCGGCAAGTACAAATACCCACCACTCAATGTTTATGCGATAAGTATAGCCAGCCAGCCATTTATTCATCAGCCACCAGGCCAATGGAGCCGCTATTAAAAAAGCCACCATCACCAGTTTGAGAAAATCCTTTGACAACAGCGAACTGATCCCCAGGACTGAAGCCCCCAGTACTTTTCGTACGCCTATTTCTTTAATACGGTTTTCGGCCATATAAGCCGCCAATGCAAACAATCCCAGGCAGGAAATAAAAATAGTCAGCCCTGCAAATAACTCAGCCAGCTTCCTTTGACGCTGGATGTCTGTAAATTTCTTTGAATAATCTTCATCTACAAACGTGTATTCAAAGGGATATTGCGGGTTATATTTTTTAAATATCGGCTCAATCCTGCCCAGGTTATCGGCAGTGGTATTTTCGGGATTCAGTTTTAGATGAATGACCTGCGCAAAATTTCCGGTCGGACAGAAGATCATCATTGGGCTTACTTTTTTAGAAAACGGCGACTCCAGTATAAAATCCTTAACCACGCCCACCACTTTTACATAAGCCTTACTGGTATCGCCCACCTCACGTATAATGGTTCCCACGGGGTCTTTAAGGCGCATCATTTTTATAGCAGTTTCATTCAGCAAAACTGCATTGGTATCGGTGGGATACTTATAGACGTCAATATCCCGGCCTTTTAATAACGCAATATCAAACGTTTTTGCAAAATCGGCATCGGTGCCCAGCTTTACAAAATCGATCTTTTCATCATCTTTGGTACTGCCGTTCCATTTAAATCCCCAGCTATCGCTATTTCTTTGCGTAATAGCATTGGCTGATTTGGTCAGCATGGTAACCGCTCCGCTGCCCAGCAGTTCATTTTTTATAGCGGCATAATGCTTATTAATATTACCCTGGGCGCGCACGTAAACCAGGTTATTTTGGTTATACCCTTTATCCCTGCTTAGCCCATATTCCAGCTGCTTTACAATAATGATGGTGGCGATGATCATAAAAATGGCAAAAGTAAACTGGGTAACCACCAGTATTTTTCTTGGCGCAACCAATGCTTTTACTTTTTTAAAGGCGCCTTTTAACACTTTTACGGGATTGAAAGAGGAAAGATAAAAAGCGGGATAGCTGCCCGCCAGGATGCCCGTAAAAACAACAAAGGCCAGAGCGGATAACCAAAACGCCCCGTTGCGGTACTGGATAAAAAGCTGCTTATTGGTTAACTGGTTAAACCACCCGAGGCTAACCTGTACTAAAATCAAGGCAATAAGGAAGGCAATAAAACTCAGCAGAATGCTTTCCGTCAGGAACTGGAACACCAGTGTTTTTCTTTCCGCACCGGCCACTTTTCGTATGCCCACTTCCCGTGCGCGTTTCTCGCTGCGCGCCGTGCTCAGGTTCATAAAATTGATGCAGGCGATCAGCAAAATAAAGGCGGCAATAATACCAAACATGATTACAGTCTGCATCTGGCCGCTGACCAGTTTGCCATTATCCGGTTTTCCGTACAAATATGCCCTGTTCAGGGGCTGGGTAAAAACCTCTGTTGTAGAAGGGTTTCCATCATTTTTTGTATGATCAATTGTAATGGTACGCACTTTGGCATCAAAGGCTTTTTGCGAACTATTGGGCCTGAGCAGCACAAAAGTCCGGGGCCAGTTATTGCCCCAGTTATCATTATCACTAAACCAACCCAGCTTTTTAACGTACGTTAAGGGAAGCAAATATTCAAAATCAAACTGTGTGTTGGGCGGCAGATCCTTTAGCACACCGGTTACGGTACAATTATTTACACTGTCAATACGAATGGTTTTGCCAAGGGCATTTTCTTTTCCGAAGAGTTTTTTTGCCAGTTTTTCAGTAATAACTATATCATAAACACTTTTCAGCGATTGCCGCACATCACCCTGCAACATTGGAAAGCTGAACATCGACAGAAAGCCGCTATCCACGGCCAGGCCGTGCGCGTTCATTTTTTTTTCTCCCACTGTAAACAAAAAGCCCGCATCTAGTACGCGCGCGACATCTTCAACTTCGGGATAATCCTTTTTTAAGGCCGGGGCCAATGGAGCAGAAGTGTTCCCCCATGCCCAGGACTCATTTGCAACGCGATCCCGGTTATACATCCAGTAAATCCGGTCGCCTTTTGCATGAAACCGGTCCATGCTCAATTCATTTTCAATCCACAACAGTATAAGCAGCGCCGCCGCCATGCCAATGGCCAGTCCCAGAATATTAATCGCTGTAAAACCCTTGCTTTTCCAAAGATTTCTAAAGGCTGTTTTGAAATAATTCTTTATCATAGAAGCAATTTATGATGTCTGATTTTTTGATCTCTGATGTCTATCGTTTCGCCACAGCATCTCCTTCCTCATTCATTATTTTACATTTATTATTTTTCATTCCTCCGGGACGGGCTCCCTTCCCAGCTGCGCAGGTGTCGGGATGACGCGTTTTTTTAGTTTAATATGCTGCATTTTACATTTTCCAAATTCTCACATTTCCACATTACCACATTCTCAAATTTTCAAATTCTCTTATTAAACCAAAATATTCTCCGTCACCGTCCGCCCATCCAGCATGCGGATGATACGATGACTGTAGCGGGCGTCATGTTCGCTGTGGGTAACCATCACAATGGTAGTGCCGGCTTCGTTCAGATCGGTTAGCATCTGCATCACTTCATTACCATTGCTGCTGTCAAGGTTCCCGGTGGGCTCATCGGCAAGAATCAGTTTGGGTTTATTCACTACGGCCCGGGCAACGGCCACACGTTGTTGTTGTCCGCCGGAAAGCTGCTGGGGGAAGTGATTGCGCCGGTGCATGATCTGCACTTTTTCCAGCACTTCATCCACCCGCGCCTTACGGTCCGACTTTTTAACACCCGCATACATCAACGGCAATTCCACATTCTCAAAAACGGTTAGTTCATCAATCAGGTTAAAACTCTGGAATACGAACCCGATATTCTTTTTACGCATATCGGCCCGTTTACGTTCATTGAACCTGGCTACTTCCGTACCATTAAATAAAAAACTGCCCGCATCCGGGTCGTCCAGCAGGCCCAGGATGTTCAGCAATGTTGACTTCCCGCAACCCGAAGGTCCCATCACTGCTACAAACTCGCCATCCTTTACTTCAAAGGAAAGATCATTGAGCGCCACGGTTTCCACTTCTTCCGTACGGTAAATTTTTTCGAGATTGGTTATTTTGATCATTTTAATAGTTATCAGTTTTTAGTAATCAGTTATCAGTATTGTGTAAAATAGCTTATGTGTTGTCGTTAATTAATATTTTTTTTTATACCTTCAATTTCATCACCTAAAAAACACTTATGCAAGACTTCACTAAATTAGTCGTGTGGCAAAGAAGCCACCTGTTCACATTAAGCATTTATCGCGTCAGCAAAAGCTTTCCCAAAGATGAAATTATGGCGCTGACTTACCAGATGAGGAAAGCGGCTTATTCCATACCAACCAATATAGCAGAAGGCTGCGGAAGAAGAACAATTCCTCAATTTAAAAACTTCCTGGATATCGCGGCCGGTTCTGCTACGGAACTCCACTACCAGCTTATTCTATCTAAAGATCTTTTATATCTCACCCCTTTGATTGCTGAAGAAATGATCAATGAAATCATCGAAATAAAAAGGATGCTTCACGGGCTCATGGGCAAACTTTAAGGTAACAGTTTTCAGCTTTTAGTTATCAGTTTTCAGTTATTGAACGCCAACAACTGATAACTATTCACTGATAACTGAAAACTACTTCTTCAACACCAGCTCCTGCATATCTCCATAATTCTCATAACTGCTGGTCACCACTTTATCACCCGGCTTCAGTCCCTTCAGCACTTCGAAATAATCAGGGTTCTGGCGCCCCAGCTGTACTTCCGCCTTATAAGCCGTTTTACCATCTTCGCTCACTTTAAATACCCAGTTGCCGCCAGTTTGCTGGTAAAAGCCGCCCCGCGCCAGCAATACCGCCGTTGTTTCATCACTTAATGCCAGGCTGATCTGCAAGGTCTGACCGCGGCGAATATCTTTTGGCACCTCGCCTGTGAACTCCATATCTACCTGAAAACGTCCGTTCGTCACCTGCGAATACACTTTCTTTACCCGCAACTGATAGGTCTTTGCTCCAATCGTTGCATCCCCCGTCAGCCCGTTAAATACGCGGGAAATATAGTGCTCGTCAATATCCACCCGCACTTTATACCCCGTCAGCACATCGATCTGCCCCAGCCGTTCCCCTTTATTCTTGGACTGGCCGATCTCGGCGTCCAGTGAGGTCAGTTGCCCGTCTACCGGCGCGCGCAAGATCAGGTCGCCTACTTTGCGGCTATACAAATTCAGCGCTTTTTGTGAGTTGCTGAACGATTGTCCCGCTTGCTTGGTCTGTATTTTATTGGACTGCTGGTCCTGTTCGGTAATCTTTTCTGCCAGGTCTTTTTTCTTTAATTTATAATTATAATCAATCTCTGATTTCCGGAATTCCTGTTCCCCGATGGCTTTATTTTCGTACAGGTACTTATTCAGGTTGTACAAACGTTCTGCTTCCTTCAATTGACTTTCAGCGTCGGTCATCTGGTTCAGGTTGTTCACCGTATTCTGCTGGGCAGTGGTCTTTGCCAATTGCACCTGTGCCAATGTAGTGTAAACAGAAGACTGCTGACCAATCAGGTTCAGCTCCAGGTCGGTATTGCTCAGGCGCACGATCGGTTCTCCTTTTTTCATCATCGCGCCATCCTCAACATATTTTTCTTCCACACGCCCGCCTTCCATCGCATCCAGGTAAATGGTGCTTATAGGCAGCACTACGC
>JAGIAQ010000020.1:5035-43741 GCA_017744795.1 Niabella sp.
GCACTACGCCGTTCACCGGGATGTATTCTTTAAACGGGGCTTTTTTCACCTCGCTGATGGTGATGCGTTCCGTATCCACGTTCAGCTTGCTTTTCCCCCCGGCCAATACAATACTGGAAACAATTAATAACACCAATGCAGTAATGCCTGCAATAGTCCAGATCCTTTTTTTATTCCAAAACTTCTTTTCAATTGCTCTGTCCACGTTTTACTTTTTATTTTGTCCGATATTTAATATCAAAATTTCCTGAGGCATTTCGACCAGTAAAGGTTACACGATAATCCCGGTTGGAGGCAAGCCATAGCGTATCGTCAACTAAATGCTCTATTTGTTGCTCAGCTACAATCCGGTTACCTGACCGTACAGATACTTTAAGCGTTCCATTGCTGCACATAATTTTACGGGCCATATATGCCTTATTGCCTCTTTGTAGCTTGAGATTAAAACTTTGTTTTCCATTCAGCGCTTCGAAACGAGCGTAAAGATGCCCCGGATTATCTGAGCTCACCCAATTTTTTGTAGAACCGCGGGGAACCCCAAACCGGCACCCCGTTAATAATATAAGAAAAACTACAGTCACTGACTTCATAGATATTTTATTATTAAAGTAGTTGTTTAGACTTTCAGAGTCTTTTGCATTTCCCGTAGATAACGCCGATTTTTTTGCGCAGATTTTCGCAGAAAATCAATCTGCGGATATCAGCGGTGTATTAGATCTGCTTAAAATCAGCGGGAGAGCCGATGCATCATTGTATCTATAAAAAGTTTAAACAACACCAAACAATACTAAGCAACAACATGCCAATCTTATAAACAAATACAAATCAACGCATTACGATTAAAATTTACTAATTTCCCGTCCGCTATCGCACAAAAACCGTCCGCTTTTGATACAGTACGGTCACCGGTTTCCGGATTCCGGATCGATCGAACACCGGCTGGTCTGTATCAGGGATCAGGCATCAAAAAAGGGAGCGAATAAGAATACCCACTCCGTTATTGTGATATTATACATGAGACATTTTAACGCAACGTATGCTGCGGGTTAGCTAAAAACCTGTGCCAAAAAAGTAAATTATTCGGCGCCAATGGGTTAGTTTTTCATAGCACCGCTGATTGCGTGAAAAACGAACACTACCTGTCTGCTTTTGATACACTTTCAAAAAAAAGAACCGGATAATTTGCTATCCAATATTCTCTGCGCATTTTTGCTATCAGATATGCTTTTAAAAGATGCCACTATATTAATTGTTGACGATGACACGGATGTATTAACGGCCGCACGGCTGCTGTTAAAGTCCCAGGCCAAAGAAGTGACCACCGAGAAAAACCCGGAAAACCTCAGAAGCCTTTTTTCAAAAAAAGATTTCGACCTGGTGTTGATGGACATGAATTTCAACAGTACCATCAACACGGGTAATGAGGGACTGTACTGGCTGCGAAAAATAAGGGAGCTGGGATCCAAAGCAGCCATCATCATGATCACCGCCTATGGCGATATCGACCTTGCCGTACGTTCCCTAAAAGAAGGCGCATCTGATTTTATGCTAAAACCCTGGCAGAACGATCAGCTGATCCAGAATATAAAAGAACTGCTGAAAAAACGGACCAACAAATCCGCTGCGCAAAATTCCGGCAGTAATAGTATCGGATTATTGGGACAATCCGATGCCATGCTGGACGTCCTGAAAAAGATTGAGAAAATAGCCCCTACCGATGCGAATATTTTAATACTGGGCGAAAACGGAACAGGGAAAGACCTTGTGGCGCATGCCATCTACCAGCAATCGTTAAGAGCCGCCGGCCCCTTTATAAAAACCGATGTAGGTGCCCTGACAGAAAGTCTTTTTGAAAGTGAATTGTTCGGGCATACCAAAGGGGCTTTCACCGATGCCCGGGAAGAACGCATCGGCCGTTTTGAAGCAGCTCATGGCGGCACACTTTTCCTGGATGAGATCGGCAATATTGCGCTGCACCAGCAGGCGCGCTTGCTCACCGTGCTGCAAAACCGGCAGGTTACCAAGCTGGGTTCGCATCAACCCCTGTCCGTTGACATTCGACTGATCTGCGCCACCAACCTGCCTTTGGAGGAACTGGCTAATGAAAAACGCTTTAGAAAAGACCTGATCTACCGGATCAATACCGTAGAGATCATATTACCGCCCCTGCGGAGAAGAGCCGGAGACGTTGAACTGCTGGCGCGGCATTTTGTAAAACAATATGGCGATAAATATTTTAAACCAGGACTGGAACTGGTTAAAAAATCGATCGACAAACTGAACCAGTATCATTTCCCCGGCAATGTGCGGGAACTGCAATATGCCATTGAACGCGCCGTAATCATGAGCGATGGTGAAAGTATACAACCGGTAGATATCGTTTTTTCTCCTATTGAAAGCAGAGAGGCCGACCCTTCCAAAAGCCCGGAATCCATCAATTTAAATGTACTGGAGAAAAACGCGATATTAATTGCCATTGAAAAAAATAATGGTAATATTACAAAAGCAGCAAAAGAACTGGGTCTTACACGAACCGCCCTGTATCGCCGACTGAACAAATATGATATTGAGTAAAAAACGAATCGGGATCATTGCCGAAATTTTATTCCTGCTCCTGGTATCTGTGCTAACAGCTGTCGGCTTTATACAAGGGCACTGGTGGTGGGGCATTGCGGGTATTCCCTTTTGGATTTATGCAATTGCCCGTATCATCAACAGCACCGAAAAAACCGATAAGATCGTTCTTGAATTTGTAGAAGCTATAAAATATAACGATTACAGTAAAAATTACAATACAGCCCAGGCCACCGGAGACATCAAAAAATTACTGATAGGACTAAACTCAATTACCGACCGTTTTAAAGCCATTAATAAAGAGCGAAAAGCGGAAAGTATTTACCTGCAGACCATTTTGGAAACCGTTGGGATCGGCATCATCTCTTTTAACGACAATACGGGCACCATCGATTGGATGAACGAGTCATTTAAAAAGATTACGGACATCCCCTATTTCAGGAATATCAGGGCGTTGGAAAAAAGAAACCCCTCGTTCCTGAAACTGCTGCTGGATCTTGAACCCGGGCAATCGCAGGTGTTCCATTTCAAAAAAGGGCTGCTGGATGAAAAGCTGCTGGTTACCGCTACCCTTTTTTTGACCAATGGCAAAACAGATAAATTAGTATCGCTGCAAAATGTAGAAGAGGCGCTGGACGAAACCGAATCGATCGCCTGGCAAAAACTGCTGAACGTAATGACGCATGAGATCATGAATTCCGTGGCGCCTATTTCTTCTTTAGCCGATACCTTAAAAAAACAACTGGAGCCCGCTGAAAAGGGTGGCAGCCCGCATGTTGACCCGGATGACCTGCGATTGGGATTGGAAACAATCAAAAAAAGAAGTGAAGGGCTGCAGCGCTTTGCCATTACCTACCGCAACCTGAATAAGATCACCAAGCCGGTATTGAGAAAGGTACTGATCAGCGAAATTTTTGATAACCTGCAGAACCTGATGCAGCCCACATTAGATCAAAAACATATTGAGCTTGATGTGATCCTGAAAGATCCTTTTATTAGCATCCAGGCCGATGTAAGCCTCGTGGAACAGGTGCTCATCAATTTAATGACCAATGCTATCGAAGCAGTAAAAAGCATTTCCCACCCCCGTATCATCCTATCTGCATTGATCGATGGAGAAAAAGCCTGTATTAAAGTAGCAGACAACGGCATGGGCATTCCGGCTGCCATTGCCGAGCAAATATTCATCCCGTTTTTCAGCACCCGGAAAAATGGCAACGGTATCGGCCTCAGTCTTTGCAAACAGATCATGTTACTGCATAAAGGAAATATTCAAATGAAAAGCAAAGAAGGAGAAGGCACCGTGTTTTTGCTACATTTTTGACAAGAGGTGGCCTCGGTTTAACGGGCGAAAAAGCCACTGAAACACAGAATCACTAACGGGGCGCAGGCCACATAGATGGGGCAATAAAAACAAGGCTGAAGTACCCGAAGGGTGCAATGTGCATAGCCCCCAGCTGACGCTGGGGGAGAAAGCGAGTAGCAGGTGCGGCCCCGGCAGGGGTCGAATGTGATGAACGCTAGTTGAATTTTCGAAAATTAGATGTAAATTACGATTAATAGAACGCTATTTTATAACCTATGAAATAAATATCATGAGCTATCGTCAGATTTTCTACCAGGTTGTTTTTGCTACTAAAAATCGCTGTAAAGCTATTACAGAAGCGCATTGTGAAGAACTTTACAAATACATATGGGGTATCGTAAAGAATAAAAAATGTAATCTCTATCGCATCAACGGCAGAGAAGACCACATACATATTTTTTCAGATCTTCATCCTTCAACATCCCTCGCGGATTATATCAGGGATATAAAATCATCCAGCAGTATATGGATGAAAAACAGCAGCCTGTTTCCTGAATTTCGTGGATGGCAGGAAAGTTACGGCGCCTTCACCTATTCAATAAAAGAAAGAGATGTGATTGTCAATTATATCAAGAATCAAAAAGAGCATCATAAAAATGAATCATTTTACGATGAATATAAGCGATTGCTAATTGAGAATGGTGTTGAATTTGACGAAAAATATTTATTGTGAAACCCGAAACATTAAACGTACGACCCCGTTGGGGCCGCGTCGGCTACACATCTGTTACCCCTGGCTGCGCCAGGGGCTATTCACCTTACGCCCTCCGGGCGACGCCTGCTTTATTTCAATAAGTATTCTCTGTTAAGTTGTGGCACATCCGGTTATGATGAAGTACCCCAGCCATTTAATCAACTTCAGGAAACGTGTCCACACAATAGGACAGCCATCGGGGCTCAAATTTTCAAATTCACCTACCTGACTCCCCGCTCCGGAAACGGCCAAAACCAGTAACCAGCAACTTGCAACCAGTAACCGTTTTACAATATCCCCAATATTTTCTTAGGCAGCGAATGAAATCGGTAGCCAAACGTAACACTCACTCCGTCTCCGTACGCGTTGAGTTTTTTTATGATCAGGTTGGTTTGCCCGTATTGAACATGGGCATTAACATAACCGTACCAGTTCCGGCCGCTATACCCGGCATTAACCCATCCCTGCAAATTAAAAACCGCTTTAATGGGGTTGTGATTATTCACTTCCTTCAACCCTCCTGCCGATATTGTTGCCGCCGGAGATACAATCCACTTCCCTTTGTCGATTGAGAAATTATAGTTATACCCCGCACCCGCGATCAGGCTCACCCATTGCGGATCAGAGGACAATAAGGTATAGGTAAGCGAGTCTTTGATCAGCGATCGGTTGGGTGTTACCCAGTTAATTCTTTGCCATTGCGGTGTTGCCGTAACAATAATCCCTCCTGCTGAGCGCACCTGCTGTTCTCCAAAGGTGGATCCGGCCTGGTAAGAGAATTTATTGGCATGGGTGTAATACATCAGTTTGGCTCCCGTGGTATAATAACGCATATCCCGGAAGGCATCAAAGTTCTTGGACCGCCTTTTTTTTTGCAGCAGCAGGCCGTTATAGAAATCGTAAAACGGCTCGATGCTGAGTTTCGGACGCCTGTAAGTAAAGGCAAATGAGGTATGTTTTAATTTGATCTTACGATCGAGCTCCGTTCCCGGAATCCCCCAGTTATATTCCAGCGCCAGCCATTTATAATTTAAAAAGAAACCTGTGTACCAGTTAGAATTAGCCGCCAGGATAAAGTTAGAAGGGTGCTTGCCAAAACCCTGGAAATTAAATGTAGACGAATAATCACCTGTATTCCATTCGATCACATTGCCCTTTTCATATTTCCGAACAAAAGAAGAATCCCGCGTATCCTGAGCTGCGGAGCTCAAAACGCCAGTTATCAAACTGCACACCAGTAATATTTTCAACCTAAAACGAACCACGGGTTTACATATATTTCCGAATGGTTGCGGCCAGTCCGTCCGTATCTCCGGCAAAATGATGCCCGCCGGGCAACCGCTCACTTCTGAAATTCTTTATCGATATAGATTGTAACGGGAAATCTTTTCCGTCCTCGCCCAGGATGATCGCCGTTTTATGATTCCCCATTTTGTTGATCTCCGCTATAACATCCATACTTCTTTTTTTAGGCTTCCCCCACATATCCGACACATGGATCTCAAAGTCGGTTGAGGTGGAGGGATCCATTAACACAATACCAGTCAGGTGTTTCTTTGCTGATGCCGACAGCCGGTTAATAATAAACGGGCTTACATCAGCCCCAAAAGAATACCCGATGAGGACCAGCTCCTGGCCGGCACGGCCTTTGAACGCGGCATCAATATAGGCAGAAATAGTCCCTGCCGCCTGTTCCGGCGACAGCTTCGACCAAAAATAGGAACGGGAATTCAGCGCCGTTACGCCATACCCCGTTTTGTTAAGGGATGTACAAAGGCCATTGGTAAAGGTGTTCAGCCCTCCATCCCCGCTAATGTACAGCACCAGCGGGCTTTTATCATTGCCCTTCCAGGTTTTTACCGGCAGTTCCTGCGCTTTGGAAAACAAACTGGTTACGAAAAGCACCCCTGTCAAAAAAAACTTTATCATTTTACTTATTTAAACTTGAAAATGTTGAAACTAATTCTAAACAACATAGATACAATAGAAATCATAGCCTTTAAGGCTGCATAGATTCCCCGCCGGGGCGGGGAGCATAGCTGATGTGTTTTTATGTTTCCTTTTTCTGCACTCCTAATTCTATGTGCCTATGTAGTTAAATTTAAAAAACCAAAACAAGTTCCTTATTAAAAAAACGCCGTTTTACATTTTACATTTCTTATTCCTTATTTTACATTCCCGTCAGGGTTTCATCGCTTTTCTTAATGCCCCCGGAATCTGCAGCAGATCAAAATCATTTTCAAAGACCATATACTTACTCTCCCAGATGGTAGCATATTTTTCCTTAAAATCCCGCAGCGTCTGGTAATGTTTAAAACTGCCGATCCGCGTTGAAGCGTATTTAATGATCCGCTCCGCCGGGTTATCCGGCTGCTCCATCCCGTTTAACGGGATCATGCCCAGGTTCAGATATTTATATTTTTTTTCCTTTGCGAACTCCGTCAGTTTTACTATCATCGCATCCATACAGCCGCCGGGGGCTTCCAGGCGCTTCCGTATCAGGTCGTAGGTACATTCCTCCGGGGTATAATCCCTGATGATATTTAAAAACGATTGCACCGTTCCCTCCCCATCCTTTACCACAATTACGTCCTGATCCAGCATTTCATTAAAATCGAACATTCCCTGGGAAAAAACCATTTCCCGTTTTTCGAATTTATCCAGCCACTCGTCGGAAACCTCCTGCAAGGCTGCTACAAATTCCTTTGTATGCGGCGCCCGCACTATTTCAGTGGTATATCCTTTTTTTTGCAGGCTGTTCAGCCCGTTGCGCAAGGATTTGCGGTCTTTGCCTTCCAAAGTAAATTTTGCAATTTCCATGATGGCTTCCTGACCAATAAAGATCTTCATCTTCCTTAAGTCCGAAAAATAAAACAGGCTGCTTTCATCCACCCGGTAATAAACAGTTTTTAATCCCTTCTGTTTGCAAAAGCCTTCAAATTCTTCAATCACTTCTGCTTTGTCTTCCGCCGCGCACACAGGCTCTTCCAGCACTGCAGCAAAATCATTGGCCACACGGTAAGCGACAAAAGCATCAGTAAGATCAGAAAAAAACAGTTGCTTATCAGGTGTTGTTTTGAAATAGTCAACTGCAGAACTGCCGTGCTCTTCCAGTATCTCCCTGGCCATTTCCAGTTCTGTACGAGGATCGGGCTGATGGTGACTAAAGATCCGGGGGCGCAATAGCGAATAGATCAGCAGGCTCCAGGAGCACACACCCAAAAATTTGGTTATATTGATAAAATCGCGTCCAAAATAGGTTTTAGGCACCAGCTCATCATTAGAAAAAAGCAAAAAGCTTTTTAAGCTGTAGTAAATAGATTGCTGCCAGGTAAAATCGATCCCAAAATGCCGTTTATCGATAAAATAAAAACTAAGAAAATCAAAAATGCACACAGAGATCAAAGCAATAAAAAAGGTGGTAAACCCAATGCGCACCCATTTGCGGTTTGCCTTAATGCGATACTGTTTGCTGTTGGTGAGCAGCAATACCAGGATGAACACTGCGAAAAGGCTTTCTTCATAATCAAGCGCCTTTATCATGTTGCCTACAATGGACAGCGCTGTAAGGATGATGGCGGCCATCCAGGCAGCACGGATGCCCTTAATAAGGTAGGCCGATGTTACCAGCAGGGCCACCCCAATCACCAATACCATTAATTTAGATGCGTGAATAGCTTCTACCGGCATATAATAACGGTCCAGTTTCATGCGCTCGGCCAATGGCGGCGTGGCAACTGAAATGATATTTATAATGCCCAGCACAAAAATGGCCACAGCCGGAACAATTCTTGCAACCAATTGCCGCCCCCTCCATATAAAGGCAAATAACCCGAATAATAAGGGCAGCCAGAATTCAAATATCCGATACAATAAGGTCACTTCCAGCCCTTGTGTATGCGAATAACCATAACCCATAAAAATATAGATCATGGTAAACTCAACAGCGCCCAGTCCGCGCAGGAATGGGGAAACGATCATCAACACCACCGAAATAGTATAGCCTACTGCAGCTACTTCAAACGAAGGCGTAACGTTCAACGCATACATGCTGATGAATACATGCGCAATGCCGCAGCATTCAATTCCCAAAGAAGCCCATATCGTTAAATACAGTTGTTTCCGGTTAATATCTCCGGCAAAGATCTCATCAATCGTAGTTACAATGCCCGGAAATTTATTGGCCGTCCAATGGTATAGCCGGCCTTTCGTCCGAAAGGCCCAGGCCAGGTAAAAGACGATCGCCAAAATAACACCAAGGATCATAAGCGACAGCCAGGCGTTGCCAAAATTATGATTATGCCACAGGGTGTAAATAACAACCGGTATACCGATCATAAATACCGTTAGCAAACCCACATATCCGTATAAGGCACTGGCCTGGTGAATTTGTGTGGAATTGAGGTTGCGGCGGCGTAGTTGAGAAGTAGTATAGGCCAGCGAGCTGATGCCACCGGCCGGCAGAAACACGCTTAAAAAGTTGCGCTTCAAAAAAAGCTCCACCGCATCGCTCAGCCGCAAACGCAAGCCCATGGCCTTGAAGCTGTACACATACATCAGCGCCTGCAGTAAAACGTACACAATGCTCACCAGCACCCCTGCAGTTACCCATAAATGATCGGCTGCCCGTAGCTGCGGTATGATTAATTTTAACTCCTTCCGTTCGCTTTTAAAAAATACGAAGGCCAGAAGGATGATAAAAACTGCAAGGATCTCCTTCCAATAGGTTTTAGGTGAAAATTTTTTTAAGCCTTTTAGAATACGCTCCTTCATACAGATTTTGGTTTATTGTTTCAGGCGGTAAACATAGCCCAATTTACCTGTAATTCCATGTGGGTTCACGTCCAAATTATTAGAGGATAAGTGAAACCCTTTCATACCGAATTCTGCAAAGAAACCAGACCGCGGCGACAAATAATAATTGGTTCCCAAACCGGCGGCTCCATAAAAGCCGAATTCTTTTATATGGTAACGCGGACCCGGGTTATCCTGGTATTCTTTGTAATAACTGCTATAGGTAATGCCCTGCTGCAAATGAATATAGGGCGCCCAGGTTCTTCCGGCGCCTAATTTATAGTATTCGCTGACGTAAACGGGCACAAAATGCAGGTGATATAAGTTCCAGCCATTATCATTATGGGTGGGAGTATGAGCATATTCGATACCCGCGCCCAGCTCCCACTTTTTCCCGAACTCTTTATTATAGGAAGCGCTCAGTCCCGAAAAATTATTTCCATGGGTGCTGTGTAAAAATTCGATATTCCCCCGCAGGGTTGTAACAGATTGTGCCTGCGCACCAACTATACTAATGAATGCAATAACTGCATAAACAAAGGCTTTATTCCATTTAAAGCTCATCCATAAAAACAATTCCATACGCAAAAATACAGCAAAAAAACAACCCCAAAGAATGGGGTTGACTCTGCATGTAACCTTTAACCAAAACCTATAAGTTAAATTCCTTTATTACTTTATTTTTTTTCTTATCAATCCCTGTATTCAGGTTGTTTGTTATTGACATTGTAAATGTAGCGCTGAAATCAAATCCCAAAAGAGAACAATAGGCTAAACGGCAAAAACAGTCGGCGAAACGGTTACGGCAGCTTTTGAAAAGGTTCTCCTATAATGCAGTCAACCAAAAATTCAGGCAAGGAACTTAAAAAAATTCCGGCAAGGCGGCGAGACGATATGTTAACACCAATCGAAGAATAAGACGTTCCCGCCTTTTCGCCTTCCCGGCTCTCAACTTTGGTCAACCGCAACAAAAAGCCCCGGGATTACCGGGGCCAACAATCAAAACTCAAAACGTACTATTTTTTCTTATTTTCTTTATAACGTTTATCCGGTGTGCCGTCTTTTTTTACATGTTTATTTTCTTTATAGCGTTTATCCAGCGTACCATCTTTTTTTACATGCTCTGCATGAGTGGCTGTTACTGTTTTTGTTGTTGCTGCTTTAGCAGGTTTTGTTTGTGCAGGAGCAGCGGTTTGCGCCTGTGTAGCCAGGCTAAAGCTGATGAAAGTTAATACAGCAATAAAAAGTTTTTTCATGTTTCGTGTTATTTAGTTAAAAGTTAAAAATGTTGTTATAAAGCTAAATAAAATTGCAATTAAAATCAAGCGGCAATAGCCCAAAAGGCAAAAATAATCGATGAAATTTCCGGCTACCGGTACACTTTATTATAATACGCTATCACTTCCGCCAGCACAAGGCGGCTTATTTGCTGCAGCGCATTCATGCCGGCCTGCCTTTCAGCATCTTTTTCATCTTTTTCCAGGGTTTCAAGGTAAGGATAGAGCGCTTCGTCGAGCCCCAGCACACTCACTGTAGTTTTCATACTGTGCACTATTTTCAGCACCGGCTCGGGGGCGCCCGCTGTAATCCGGGTAGTTAACGTGTTCAGCTGTTCCGGGTATAGTTCAAGAAATTGTTTAAAAACCTCCTCCTCGTACTCTTTATTTCCCCGGCTGACGCTGGCGAGATATTCCAATTTAAGGTATTGCAACCCCTGCGGCTGCTCAGCACTTCGATTCGGCGTATCTTCATCCTGCAGCCCATGAGCGATCATTTTCTTCAGCTCCGATTCATTGATCGGCTTTGCAAGATATTCATTCATACCCGCCGCTATACAGCGCTCTTTTTCCCCCGGAAGCGCATCAGCCGTCATGGCCACTATCGGCGTCTCTATTTTTAAATCATTCCGGATCACGCCCGCAGTGGTGTACCCATCTGCCACCGGCATCTGGATATCCATCAAAATCAGCGCATACTTTTGTGTTTTTAAATAAGCGATCGCTTCTGCGCCATTACCGGCCACATCAAAATCAATAGCCCAATTCTTTAGTAATTGCTGCAACAATAGCTGGTTCAGTTCGTTGTCCTCCACTATCAATATTTTCTTACCGGCTGAAGGGAGCAGCTCCACCTCTTCGCCGGTATCCTGTGCTGCAACCGGGTTCCCTCCGGCTATCCGAAACGGCAGCGCAATAGTAAAAGAAGAGCCCCACCCTTTTTTGCTGTGCACTTTAATAACTCCACTCATCAGATGCACCAGGTCTTTAACAATGGACAGCCCCAGCCCGGTACCGCCATATCTTCTTGCAATCCCTTCATCGCTCTGCTGAAACCGTTCAAAAATGGCCGCCTCCTCCCGCTCCGTCATGCCGATACCGGTGTCCACCACTTCAATTTTCAGCGTTATTTCTTCATCATTTTTTTTCAAATTGGTTACCATCACATGCACCGATCCTTTGTCTGTGAATTTGATAGCATTGCCCACCAGGTTTACGATCAGTTGTGTAACACGCACGGCATCTCCCAGCAGGAACCGGGGAACAGCATCATCAATGGTAACGATAAATTCCAATCCCTTCTCAATGCACTTTTGGTTGTAGATATTCCGAATGTCGGAAAACGTATGGCGTACTTCAAAAGGGGCGTATTCCACCACCATCATCCCCGCCTCAATTTTTGAAATATCCAGGATATTATTTACGATCTGCAACAGGTTTTCACCGGCCTTATGTATTAACCCGGTATAACTTCCGGCCTGCGCCGGCAGCTCCGGCTCCTGTTTTAATAAACCCGTAAACCCGAGTATGGCATTTAGCGGCGTTCGTATTTCATGGCTCATATTAGCAAGGAAGTTTTCTTTTACCCGGGCCGATTGACGGGCCTTGAGCTCCGACAGGTTCAGCCGGTGGATCAGCCGCTGCTGTTCGATCATTTTATAGGAGATATACCCGAATGCAATGAGCGAGGTTATCGCCGCAACAATGGCCAGGATCGTTCCAAAAGTTTTCGCCTGTCTTCCGCTATTATCTGCGCCACGAATGAGCTGCGTAACATTCACCTGGTAACGCTCATCGATCTGATTGGACAACCAGCGGATCGAATCACTGAGCAATTGCCCCGCCTGGGTATTAATTAATTTCTCCGCCGAATCTTTACCATCGCCGGCAAAAGTGCGCAACACTTCGGTGTTCATATTCACTTTCCGGGTTACCAGCTGCCGCAGCTCCTGGACACTGGCGCCAATGGTCTGATTGGTTTCAAAAGAATCGAGCAATTGAAACGAGTTATCAATGCGTTTGATCTGTTGCTGAAAACGGCCATCCTTCAGGTCTTCCCCGCGTATGACAATACTTTTTGCTTCCGCTTCCAGCTGTGCCACGTTTTTTTGAACCTGCTGCAATTCGTCTTTTACCTTCAAAACACTCATCAGGTCTTCGTTGCCATTGATCAGCTCATTGATGCTCCTGTTAGAATTGAATTGCAGGAAGGCAATCGCGGCGATAGCCGTTATAAAAGTGGCAACAAGGATATAACGAAAGGATGACTTCATGCAACGGAATTCCCTTCAAACCTACATAAAATTTTTCATCCGGATCGATCAGTAATCATCCCTGCGGTTAGCAGTGATGCTCCAGAACAATTTTACAAATAATACAATGTCTGCTATGATCAGCAGGGAAATCAGTAAGACGATGAACCAGTTTTTTATAACATACAACTGGTAGAGTAAACCATAGATTAACCCGATAAGCATTACCGCAGTAGCTACCATTAATATAATGTTCCTGCTGTTCACCTGGTATTTCACATTCATCTATGAAAATACCTTCATTGCCCGGGCAGTTCCTTAAAAAATCGCCGAATCGGCAATAAGGGTCGATAAAAAAAGAAGGGGAGTTACAGGATATTTAATCGTTTATTCAGGCTGTTCCGGTATCCGTCTGCCACAGGCACTGCTTTATCCTGTAAAATAAGCGTTCCCTGCTCTATGCTGTCAATTTTATCTACCGCAACAATATAAGAACGGTGCACCCGTATAAACTTATTCGGCGGCAGGCGTTCTTCCACGCTCTTGAGCGGGCTATGCACCGCATAGAATTTTTTTGCCGTATGCAGTTTTACATAATCGCCCATGGCCTCAGCAAACAGGATTTCGTTAAAGCTGAGCCGCTTTACCACGTTGGAATCCCGGATAAAAATAAATTCATCATTATTTACACTTACATCGGCATCGTTGCTTTCAATAATTTCCCGGGCGCGGTCAATTGCCTGCATGAACCGGGCCGGCTGAACAGGCTTGGTAATATAATCTGCTACATTCAGTTCAAAAGCCTCAAAGGCGTAATCCTTCTTGGCGGAGATAAATATAATCACAGGTTTATCGGCCCCCAGATTGCGGGTCAGTTCCAATCCGGTTATGCCATCCATCTCCACATCCAGTAATAGCAAATCGACGGAATTTTCTTTCAGCAGATTATGCGCCTCCATGGCACTTGCCGCCTCTCCAACCATTTTAAGATCGTTAATCTGACTGGCCAGTTGTTTCAGGGTAGTACGCGCAAGCTTATTATCGTCTACAATAAGACATCTGATCATAGATTTTCATTTGATACCAATGGTGTCAAAAATAGCGGATATTCCTTGTATCCCTCCGTATTCCTTGTTTTTTAGTAAAAAATAAATAAATTGTATCAGCACTAAAATCCTTCGCCATGAAAAATATAATAAAAAGCAGCGCATGGATCGTTTGCCTGAACATATGGGCAGTCATGGGATCTGCGCAATCCATACGGGGGCCATGGTTGCTTGCGTTATCTAAGGCGAACCATACACTGGCAATTGTAGACGCATCAACCCTAAAAGTAACGGGCACCGTTCCTGTAGGTGACGACCCACATGAAGTGATCGCCTCATCCGATGGAAAAAAGGCTTACGTTTCGATTTATGGCGGCGGCAGTTTGCACACGATCAACGTAATTGACCTTGCGGCACAAAAGCGTTTGAAGGATATTGACACAAGGCCATTGATGGGGCCGCACGGACTGGCATTTGTCGATAATAAATTATGGTTCACTGTTGAAGGATCAAAGACGATCGGCTCCTATAATCCTTCCCAGGATTCCATCGACTGGTGCATGGGTACCGGGCAGGACCGTACCCATATGATCTATGTTACAAACAATGCAAAAAAAATCTATACCACCAACGTAGCGTCCGGTACGGTAAGCATCATTGAGGATATGCCTCCAAAAATGGGGCGCATGCCACCACCAGGTAATGCCCCGCAGGGTAAAATGTCGCCGCCGCCCGCCGGCAGGACGCAGCCCCGGCACAATTGGGAGCAGTCCGTTATTGCTGTTGCAAATGGTTCGGAGGGATTCGACGTATCGCCGGACAGCAGTGAATTATGGACAGCATCGGCAGCAAACGGGAAGATCTATATCATCGGCCTTGCCGAAAAAAAATTGACCCAAACAATAGATGCAAGCGTGCAGGGCGCCAATCGTTTAAAATTTACGCCGGATGGCAAAATGGTTTTCATCACCAGCCTGGGCTCCGGCAATCTTACAATATATGATACGAAAACCCGCAAGCCTTTAAAACAAATAGATATTGGTCATGGGGCCGCCGGAATTATGATGCAGCCGGACGGCACGCGCGCTTTTGTGGCCTGCACGGCGGATAATTACGTTGCCGTTATCGACCTGAAAACTTTAACCATTACTGGTAAAATTGGCGTGGGCGGCGAACCGGACGGGCTGGCCTGGGCAACAGGGACGCAATAATATTTGTAATAAAAAAGAGGAGACAGGCTTCTTTATCCAAAATTAAGTTCGTATCGAACGCTTCGGCCCTCTCCTGTCTGCATAAAAATCTTTTTATCCGCCAGGTCTTGTAAATCCCTGGTAGCAGTAGCCCTGGATGCCTGGGTTATGGATATATATTTTTTAGAGGTCATTCCTCCTTCAAAGCCGAAACTGCCAAAATCAAACATTTTCAAAATGGCTTTGAATTGCCTTTCATTCATTTGAGATCTGTATTGATCCAGGAACTTAGCTTTATTGATCGTAAATAATACAATTTGCTTTGCATTTTTCTGAGACTCCAGGATAACCCCTGCGAAATACGATATCCACTCTGTTATTTCAAGCGTTTGCTGAGCAGCTTTACGCGCATTGTAATACTGTTTTCTGTCTTTTTCAATAGTGCTGGAAAGACTCATTAAAACAGGTCGTCCAAGCGATTGTGAAAGGCATTTTTCGGCAATCGCCCTGCCTATTCTTCCATTCCCGTCTTCAAAAGGATGTATGCTTTCAAAATATAAATGAGCTGTCGCTGTTTTAATCAAAATGCCTTTAAGGTCAGTTCGGGAAACATGAAATTCATTATACCAACAGATGAAGTTTTTCATTTCCCGGGCAACACTGTTGGAAGGCGGCGCTTGAAAATGAATAATCTCTCTTCCAATAGAACCTGAAACAATCTGCATCGTTTCTTTTCCCTTTCTGTATCTGCCGGCATTAATATAGGCATTATTTTTCATTAGGGTATGATGCCAGTTTTTCAGAAGCGATTCGGTCAGTTCCTCTTTGTAAGATTTTCTTACTTCCACCATAAGATGCGCAATTCCCTGGGATTTTTTATCCTTGATATGGGTGACGCCATCTGCTATTCCTAATCGCTTTTTAAGGGAAGACATAATATCCTGCCTGCTGAAAAATTCCCCTTCGATTTCAGAAGTTTTAACCGCTTCAGCAATCATAAACTGAAGGATGGTCTCTTGCTGTATCGTTTCCGGCAGTGAATCTAACAAGCCTTTCAGTTCGCCTGTCTCTAACGCAAAGTTGATGACCAATGGATCTGTTACAGCAGCATCATAAGTAAAGTTCGCCCAATCGGGAAGTTGCCAGTTATAGCCCATGAGGCAATTAAAATGATTAATTGCCTCAAATATACATAAAAAATGAGGCATTTATGTAAAATAATCGCCTCATTTAACATCTTCACAATAATTCACGTCCGGGAACCCCATAAAACCTCTTGCTGTAAGGAGCGTCAAATGGAACTATAATTTTTCAAAAATCATTGCATCGAATTTGGCAGGTGTCCAGGTCTTCTTCAGCACTTTATCATCTTTAAAACCTTTAAAAACCCATTCTGGAGCATTCACAATAAGCGTGATTTGGTTTTGATTTCGAAGATTATATTCTGTTAAGGGGAAAGCAGCGGAGAACTTAGATTTATCGATCTGCTTTCCCAGTTTTTTATTGATGTATTCGATTGCCGGGCCCGCATTCGGAAATTCTGCGTTCTTTGGAAATTCCACCTCAAAGCTACCTTCATACTTGAAATCCGGCTCATAAATAAAAAGAATATTGTCCCTCAAAAGCATGGAATCTTCAAAACGCTTGTACTGTTCAGGCGAAGAAAATATCTTTCGATAATAATTATATCTCATTGGAAAACGCCTTGCCAGCTTCTCAAGAATACTAATATCAAAAACATTGGGACTGCCGTCTGTATTAATATTACTAAATCGTGGACTTATAGACCAGCGATCAATTACCTTATTATTTTTTGTAACAATTATCGAAAAATCATTCTGTTCTAAGATTTTCTCGGTGCGTGCCCCGTATTTCACCGTTTTGATCAAAGAATCAATCACCTTTTTATCCGTGATAAAAAAATTATATTTCTCATAAGTTCTGTTTTCATCATACTGTGGATACATTCCTAT
Organism: Niabella sp.; assembly: GCA_017744795.1. GTDB lineage: Bacteria > Bacteroidota > Bacteroidia > Chitinophagales > Chitinophagaceae > Niabella. The sequence goes on from JAGIAQ010000020.1 coordinate 22,202, forward strand.
CAGCTTAATGGTCTCTTTTGTAAGTCTCTGATCAAATAAAAGTTGCTCCTGAGCAGACGAAATCCCCCCGGCAATCATTAAACATAAAAGAAGTGTTAGTTTTGGCATAATCATACTTTATCAGGTTATAAACTTATATCAAATATATTGTACTATTGGTATAACCTATAATAATATTACAGACCCTGAAATTTCGTAAAAATGCAATATAACAATATGGGACAACCAACTAAAAAAGACCGCAGGCATTATTTTTATAGCGATAAAACTATACAGTTCAATTTATCAAAGGATATACACGGTGGACATAGTAGCAATCGGTAAGCATTTAAAAAAGTGGAGGATATCGGAGTCGAACCGACGACCTCTTGCATGCCATGCAAGCGCTCTAGCCAACTGAGCTAATCCCCCAAACGGAGCGCAAACTTAATTGATTGGAGCCTTATTACCAACATTTTTTTTCACTGTCTTCACAGATTCTTTTTCTGAGCCCTTATTTTTCGGATACGGAACATTGCCCGATCCGAAATTAAGATCGCGGAGCTTATCTGCAAAGTGGTGCATCGATTCTACTATATTGTCCGAAGCCTTTAACGCTATTAAATAAGTAGAAATTTTTTTCACTAACACCGGAGCAATCAGCCGGGGCAGCCAGCCCGCCTTACGCAGAATGCCTTTTTTTACCACAAGGTTGGTCAGCTGCTCCACCCCCAGGCCCAGCAACGGAAATTCCTGATCTGAAGTTAAAATGCTCCGCGTCGTTTTAGCTACTTTAACTATTGGGTTCAATTCATCTTTAATGGCCGCAAAAGAGTTGGCGAGGTTTTCCTTATTTTGCTTCAGGCTTGCCTTTAACCGCTCTTTTTCAGCCTCCAGGTCTGCAAGCGACCGAATGGTTGGTTTAGTCATACAAATTTTTAATGATCACGTTACGAATAAGCGGAATAAGCACTTTCTTTTTAAGCGCTAAAATAACGATCAGTACCAGCAATAAAAAGCCGGCAACAATTAAAAAGCCCCACATCGGATGGCCCAGCGCATTCCCGATCCACCAGCTGACGCCAAAACCAATAAAAAGGAAACTGAAGAAAGCAAGCAGCGTAACCAGGCCAACCACCAGCAGTGCAGCACCTAATTTGCTCCCTTTTTGCGCCACCTGCACAATGGAAAGCCGGTAATAATTCTGTGCGATCTCTTCTATATTCTCCGCAACATCTTCTATCTTGTCTTTTAATTCAAACATAAACCGAAGTTTTAAGGGGTGGGTAAATAAAAAAGTTGCCTAAGAAGTAAATTGTATTTTTAGCAAACCGTAAGTGCCAAACAGAACAACAAACTTATCAGACAACCGATCCGGAAGCGGCGCACGCGCCTTTTATTACCTTACTTTATTTGCATAATCATCTGCCAGATCGCTATAGGCATCTTCTGCCTCGCCCTTTAATTTACTATATCTTTTTTTTGCGTTTTTCATGGCTTTATGGGACAGGTCAGACAAGTTTTCTTTGCCCGAGGCGATGAGGCTTCCCAAAGAATCGGCCCAGTCGTTAGCTGTGCTTTTCATCTTCTTACGGGTTTTCTTCCCCTCTTCGGTATAAAACAACAAACCGATAGCAATGCCAGCCAAAGCAGCTCCTGCAATACCAATGATGTATTTATCCCTATTTTTCATAATCTTTTTTTTTAGGTTATATAATAGAATTAGTTATATCGCATTAAAAACCGTACCAAAACAAGGCCCGTTCTTATTTTTCACAATATACTAAAATAAACGCCAGCCCTTTTAATCTCCCAGGTTCTCCACTTCTTTATTCAGCCACCTTTTCACCGCCGCCGTTGTTACGGATTTGGGGCGTTCCAGTGGCATACCCAGCGCCCGGTCCCAACAAAGACTGGACAGTACGCCCAGCGAACGGCTTACCGCAAAAAGAACCGTATAATATTCATATTCTTCCATTCCGTAGTGCACCAATAAAGCCCCGCTGTGTGCGTCCACATTGGGCCAGGGGTTCTTCACCTTTCCCAACGACTGTAAAATGGAAGGGACCGTCTCATAAATTCTCCAAACTGTGTTTACAAGGGGATCATCTGGCATATGCTTCTTGCCAAATTCCATCTGGGCGGTAAACCGGGGATCGGTCTGGCGCAATACAGCATGACCATAACCGGGTACAACTTTGCCTTCGCTCAGCGTTTTCTTCACATATTCTGCGATCTGTTCGCTGGTCGGCGCCTCCGTATTCAATTCTTTTTGCATCTCAAAGATCCATTTGATCACCTCCTGGTTGGCCAACCCATGCAGGGGACCCGCCAGGCCATTCATACCGGCGGCGTAGCTCAGGTAAGGATCGCTTAATGCAGAACCGACCAGGTGGGTAGCATGTGCCGACACATTCCCCCCCTCGTGATCTGAGTGGATCACCATATATAAACGCATCAGTTCTTTAAACTGTTCATTGTCGTAGCCCAGCATATGCGCAAAATTGGCTGCCCAGTCAAGCATGCCATCCGGCTGCACTATTTTGCCTCCTTTATATTTACGGCGATAGACAAATGCTGCTATATGCGGCAGGCGGGCAATCAGATTCAACGAATCTTCCAATGTGGCCTCCCAATAATCTTTTTTACTAAACCCTTCCGCGTAGCGTTTGGCAAATACGCTTTCATTTTGCAGGGCCATCACCCCTACAACAAACTGGGTCATAGGATGTGTTTCCTGTGGCAGCGCCTCCATAGCATCAAACACGTAGGCCGGAACATGACTGCGGCGCTGCAACATGGCGCTCAGGTTCTCTACATCCTTCTCTGTAGGAATTTCGCCGATCAGCATCAGATAAAACAGGGCTTCGGGCAGCGGTTCGTTACCGTCCTTAGCTTTAGGCAACTGCGCCCGCAGTTCAGGAATAGTGCGTCTTTTAAAACGAATACCTTCCTGTGCATCCAGCAATGAAGTTTCTGTTACCAACGCCGTCATCCCCCTCATTCCCTGGTAGATCTGGGCCAGCGTCGTCGTTCCAATTACTGTGTTTCCATGCTCCTGAAGCATGGTCTTGATCTCCGCACCCAGCTTGTCTGCCTGCTCTTTAAACTTCAGCTTAAATTGTTCCATATGTCTGTTGTATCTTAACTATTAAAAATAGGTTTGCGCTAAAGATAACTAAAGGCATTTGCCACAACAAATTATATTTTAGAAAAACTTTTAGTCTCAAATTGACACCAAATACAGCCCTCCCCATTTACTTCGTCGCCCGCGCGTATTTTTCAATATTGATCCGGTTTACACCAATACTATCTATCTTTTCAATGCCCGTGATCACAAGGGTATCCTTATCTACTTTGTACGAAAAATGGAAGTCATTTCCCTCCCAGCCCCGGGCATAACAATAAATAAGGTGCTCGGTATAGCTGCTATCTGTTAAAGTATAGGTTCCACCGCCAGAGGAATAAAAAGCAGCACTGTCTTTCCCTTTGTTGAGATCGTGCCCCAAAAAAGAAAAATGTCCGTCGTAAATAATTTTTTCAAAAGATTTTCCTTTCAGATAATCAGTAACCACCGTATCCTTTTTTTCGATGAGCGTGCCGGATATTAGTTTCCAAACGCCCTGGATCGGCTGTTGTGTGGTTTCAGGAGCATCTGTAGGGTTTTTACAGGAAGCAACAAGCAATAGAAATGCAGCAGCCGTTATCATTTTTATCATAAATAGAGGTTTTACAGCAAAGGGGGAACGCCTTATTATTTTGGCGCCATCAGGTACAGTCGCCAGGCTACAAGCGAAAACACGATATTGGGGATCCAGGCAGCCAAAAGCGGGGGAAAACTGCTTTTGATGGCGAATACAGTCGAAAACTGGTCGGCGATAATAAAGACAGCAGCTATTACAATTCCCAGGGCCAGGTGCATACCGCTGCCGCCACGGGTCTTCCTGCTGGCAATAACGGCCCCGATAAAGGTGAGCAACAGAACGGTAAAGGGTGCAGCAGCCCGTTTATAAAGTTCCACCCGTAAGGCATTTAATCCCTCGGTTCCGCGCAATTGCTCATTTTTTATCAACCGCCGGAGCTGGGGAGTGGTCAGTTTATCCTTCAGGTATTCGTCTTTAACTAACTCATCGGGTGCAATATTCAGCCGCACCACTTTTTCTTTTAAATGTTTTACGCGCTCACCAAGACTATCTACCTGGCGCTCCACAACATTTTCGGCAATCCATCTTCTTTGTTTATTGGTAGTATCCCACCGCACCGCCTCGGCCCGTAAATTATACACCACTTTGCCTTTACTTACCCGGTCCATAAAAAAAGGACCATTGCTTCGTTTGGCAGCCATATCAAAATTCTTCACTCCCATATAAGTGTCCGCATCCACCCGCTTATAAAAACAGGTGGTACAGGTAACATTTGATATTTGCTTCAAGGGGTCATTTTTATCCAGGTAGGTCTTTTTAAAGCTGTTCATGGTTTCATTCGCCATCGGGATAAAATAGGTGCGCCCCAAAAAAAGAATACCGGAAAGCAATAAACCACCCACCATATAAGGGCGCAGGAAACGCATAAAACGCGTGCCGCTGGCCAGGATCGCTATGATCTCTGAGCGCATCGCCATCTTACTGGTAAAAAAGATCACCGCTATAAATACAAATAAAGGAAAGAGCAGGCTCCATATAAAAGGAATAAAGCCAGTATAATATTTGGTAAAGATCTGCCAGCCGCTCAGGCCCGTCTTAACAAAATCGTCCGATTTTTCACTGGTATCGATCGCCACGGCAATAACCGTAAACAGCAGCATACAAAACACAAACGAAACCAAAAGCTTGTTTAATATGTACCAGTCAAGTTTCTTCATGAAATATTATGCTCCAAAAATAGCCGAAAAAACGGTTATTCCTTATAAGCGGGTTTTTAACTTAACAATCATTTGATTTTTCCAGGAGGCGTAGGTTCCCGCCGCGATCTGTTTGCGGGCCTCCCCCACCAGCCACAGGTAAAACGCCAGATTGTGCACACTGGCAATGGTCAATGCCAGCAGCTCCCCGCTTTTAAATAAATGCCGCAGATAAGCTTTGCTGTACAAGTTACTCATTGGGTTGGGCAGCTGCGCATCAATGGGTGAATAATCAAACTCCCATTTCTTATTATCAATATTTACTACCCCCTCCGTGGTAAACAACATCGCATTTCTGCCATTACGGGTGGGCATTACACAATCAAACATGTCGATGCCCATACCGATGCACTCCAGTATATTCCAGGGCGTGCCTACACCCATCAGGTAGCGCGGCTTTTGTTTGGGCAGCAATCCGCAGCACCAGTCGCAGATCTCGTACATTTTATCTTCCGGCTCACCCACGCTAAGCCCGCCTATGGCATTGCCCGGGGCATTCTTTTCCGACACATAATCGCAGGATTCTTTTCTGAGGTCTTTATAAGTAGCCCCCTGCACAATGGGAAACAGGTTTTGCGTATAGCCGTATTTATCGGGGGTTTGATTAAACTGCATAAAGCAACGATCCAGCCAGCGATGCGTTAAATCGAGACTTTTGCGGGCATATCCGTATTCGCTGCCCCCGGGCGGACATTCATCAAAGGCCATAATAATGTCACCGCCAATGCTCCGCTGGATGTCCATTACCCGCTCCGGGGTGAACAGGTGTTTACTGCCGTCAATATGCGAGGCGAACGTAACCCCTTCCTCTTTTATTTTCCGGGTTCCGGCCAGGGAAAATACCTGGAAGCCGCCGCTATCGGTAAGAATGGGGCGTTTCCATTGGTTGAACTGATGCAGCCCCCCCGCCTTTTCCAGCACTTCCAGTCCGGGTCTTAAATATAAATGGTAGGTATTGCCCAGGATGATCTGTGCCTTCACCTCGTTTTCCAGCTGTGCCTGTGTCACCGCTTTTACGGAACCGGCCGTTCCTACCGGCATAAAAATGGGCGTTTCAATGGAGCCATGATCCGTAGTGATCAATCCGGCCCTTGCCTGTGAATCTTTATCTGTATGTTGTAACTGAAAGCTTAACTGCGCCATAATGGGACGGCAAAAGTAAAGAAATCAGACATAAGGAATGAGAAAGGAGTGAAAGGTGAATAGTCAATAGTGAATTAATATCGTATCCTCAAGAGCATCTGAAAGGATAATTGGGTTGGGCTGACCAAAAAAACTTCTTTGTCTCCCCTTGTAGTACAAAATATCCCTTATTCTACATTCCCCTGAATCCTGCAGCTAAAGGAAACTACATTGAATAGCCAATAACGAATAACACACAACGTGAACTATGAACTATGGACTATGGACCATCGACTATGAACCACTGCAGCGTTTAGCATAATCGCCTATATTTGCGCATGCCGTTTTTAAACCCGGGAAATATCATTTTCATTGCACTTCTGGCAGTTACGGCAATACTCCTTTTTTATTATTTATATTTTTTTGCCCGGCTGGCTTTTTACCGGGATAAAGATAGCGCCGCGGGGAAAGACGAGCCCGTGAGTATCATTGTTTGCGGCAAAAATGAAGCGGACAATTTCGCCCAAAACGTGCCGGCATTGTTGCAGCAGCATTCCCAAGCCGCTTACCAGGTTTTGATTGTTAATGATCAGTCTACCGACGACACCGCTTCTGTTCTGGCGGCGCTAAAAAATGACCATCCCGCGCTTACCTTATTGAACCTTTCAGAGAATCCTACCGGGATGCCGGGGAAAAAATATCCGCTCTCAGCCGGCATCAACAATGCAGCCCATGAACTATTGCTTTTGACGGATGCAGATTGCGCCCCCGCCTCGGAACGCTGGCTGGAACACATGACCCGTCCTTATAAAAACGGGGCGGAGGTCGTTCTGGGTTATGGGGCCTACCGGCAATACCCCGGGTTTTTAAATAAAGTGATCCGTTACGAAACATTTCATAGCGCTTTGCAATACTTGTCTTATGCGCTGGCAGGCGTTCCTTACATGGGCGTGGGCAGAAATCTGAGCTATAAAAAAGATCTTTTTTTAAAGAACAACGGCTTCGCCGACATCAGCCATTTGCCTGGCGGCGATGATGATTTGTTCATAAATAAGGTAGCCACTTCAAAAAATACCGCCATTGTAACCACACCCGAAGCGCACACCCTCAGCGAACCCAAACGAACCTGGGCTGAATGGAAAAACCAAAAGACCCGGCACTTCAGCACCTCAAAATATTACAAATTCAATCACAAGATTTTACTGGGTCTATATAGTCTATCTCATTTTTTATTTTACATACTGATTGCAGCCGCTTTCGTCTGCAACTGGCAGTCAGCATTACTCGTCTTCGCCGCCAAATCGTTGTTCCAGCAACTAATTTTTGGCCGGGTAATGAAGAAACTGAACGAACCCGACCTGGGCAAATGGACCCTCATTATGGACCTGTGGATGGTGGTCTACTACCTGCTTTTCGCCCCCATGCTTTTTAAAAAAGAAAAAAAATCCTGGAATTAACAGTTTCACTGTTGCGTAATAGGTTTTTATTGCGTCATGTAATCCATGTGGCTGTATCACAAGCCGGAAATGTCGGAAACGCGGAAAGATATTCCTTAAAATTCCCGCCTCACCGCCTTCCCCGCCAGGAATTACTTTCACAACAACTTCTACAAATACAAAACAATCCCGTTAGCCAATAAATTTAACCCGATACCAACACCACTTATTACCCTGCCCTCTTTTGGTGCAGGGTATTTTTTGGCAACTGCAATACCTCCTTCAACCGGCCTCCGGACCGGTTTTTCATCCTGCCGCGCAAAATTGTATATTCGCAGCTCTGATTTATTAATATTTAGCAACAAATGATAATATCATATAAGTGGCTGTGTGAATACCTGCCGGAAACAGTTAGTGTAGAAAGATTAAGCCAGATCCTGACCTCCATTGGCCTGGAAGTAGAGGCCCTGCACGACTATGAAGAGGCAAAAGGCGGCCTTAAAGGGCTGATCATTGGCGAAGTGCTGGAAACACAGCCCCACCCAAACGCAGATAAATTAAAGCTGACTAAAGTAAATATTGGTGGCAATATACCCCTCAACATCGTTTGCGGTGCATCTAATGTTGCCGCCGGACAAAAAGTTGTGGTGGCACCGGTGGGAACAACCATCTACCCAACCAGCGGCGACCCGCTCACTATGAAGCTGGCAAAAATACGTGGCGAAGAAAGCCAGGGAATGATCTGTGCAGAGGATGAGATCGGACTGGGCACCTCCCATGCCGGCATTATGGTGTTGCCTGCCGATGTAAAACCCGGCACCCCGGCCGCAGACTATTTTCAAATCTACGCCGACACCATTATCGAGATTGGCCTGACCCCCAACCGGATGGACGCCATGAGCCATTGGGGCGTGGCCCGGGATGTTTGCGCTTACCTGAGCCACCATGACAGTAAACCAGTGAAACCCCGGCTGCCGGTCATCGATGATCTTAACATCCCCAAAGGGGCGCACCCGCTGACCGTTACTATTGAAAATAACAAAGCCTGCCCACGATACAGCGGCATTTGCATCGATGGTATTCAAATTGCCCCTTCCCCCAAATGGCTGGAGCAAAAAATAAAATCTATAGGGCTGAAACCCATAAACAACATAGTTGATATCACTAATTTTATTCAACATGAAACCGGACAGCCCCTGCACGCTTTTGACGCTGATAAGATCCGCGGAAAACAGGTAATAGTCAAAAACCTGCCGGAGGGTACTCCCTTCATTACTTTGGACGGTAAAGAACGCAAACTGAGCGCCGAAGATCTGATGATCTGCGATGCGACAGGCGGTATGTGCATTGGCGGTGTCTTTGGCGGGCTGGAAAGCGGCGTAAGCGATACAACAAAAAACATATTTCTTGAAAGCGCCTATTTTGACCCCACCACCATTCGCAAAACTTCTTTCCGGCACGGCTTGCGCACTGATGCCGCCACCCGTTTTGAGAAAGGAACGGACATTTCGGCCACAGTAACCGTTTTAAAACGCGCCGCTGCCCTGATCATAGAAGTATGCGGGGGCCAGCCTTCATCTGAGATCTACGATGTCTATCCCGACCCACAGCCTAAAAAGGAAATTGCGCTCAGCTATCAGTACCTGAAAAAACTAAGCGGCAAAAGCTATCATCCGGAGGCAATAAAGACCATATTGGAAGCACTGGGATTTGAAATAGAAAAGGACGATATTAACGCTCTGCTGGTCAGTGTACCCTACCACAAACCCGATGTAACCTTACCGGCAGATGTTGCGGAGGAGGTGCTGCGAATCGATGGACTGGATAACGTGGAGATACCCACATCCATTAAAATATCACCTTCAGTTGATGAAAATATTGAATCAGAGCTTGTTAAAAATAAAATAGCTTCTTTTTTTGTAGGCGCCGGGCACAGCGAGGTGCTGACCAACTCAATTACAAATAGCGCATATTACACTGAGGATGAGATGCGTACAGTGGTCAAAATGAAGAATAGTTTGAGCACCGAGCTCAACATTATGCGCCCCAATATGCTTGAAACAGGCTTAGAGATAATAGCCCATAACCTGAACCGAAAGAACGAAAATTTAAAATTATTCGAATTTGGTAAAACATACAGTATCAATGAGAACAGTAAATTCAAAGAACCGGAACATCTCTGCATTTATTTAACGGGGCTCCAGCAAACACAAAACTGGAAGCAACCAGCCATCAAATATGATTTTTTTGCACTAAAAGGCCTTGTCGATCAATCCCTCTCCCAATTGGGCGTCGGTTCGTTGCGCTATGATGAACTGCAGGATGCTACTTTCGGCTATGGACTGGAGATCCGGTCCGGACAAACCCTGCTCGGAAAAATAGGTGCTGTAGCGCAGCAGCTATTAAACCGCTTCGGCATCAAACAAGCCGTGTTCTTTGCCGATCTGAATTGGGATAACTTACTCAAACTGGCGCTGCGGAACAAAGCCCAGTTTAAACCACTTTCCCGTTTTCCTGCGGTGCAGCGGGATATCGCCATGATCGTTCCGCGGGAACTTCCCTATCAGTCGGTTGAAGCAGTTATTCAAAAATTAAATCTGAAGAAATTACAATCATTACAGCTTTTCGACGTTTTTATAAGCGATAAACTGGGAGCCGGCAAAAAATCTTTCGCCGTTAATTTTATCTTCCTGGATGAAGAAAAAACATTAACCGATAAGGAGATTGATGGCTGGATGCAGAAGATCATGCAAAGTTTGGAAAGAGATTTGCAGGTAGAAATCAGAAAATAAAAATTTGTCCATGAGTCAGGTAATTGAAGAAAAGATAAAACAGATCCAGGAAAAACTGGTGCAGCTCTGCCGCAGAAATGCCGCCATCGAAAAGGAGAACCACCTTTTAAGAGAAGCGCTGGAAGATCAAAAGACAGCGGCGGTAACCGCCCAAACCAATATGGAAGCTATGCAACAGCAGCTGGATATTGCCCGGTACGGCAACAGCGAAATGAACGCCACCGAACGGAAGGCTTTTGAAAAAAGGATCAATACCTATCTCAGAGAGATCGATAAATGTATCGCTTTATTAAGTGTGTAATTTTAAAAAAATACCATGTCCGACAACCTGATACCCGCTAATATAATGATCGCCGACAGGCATTTCCGTATAAAAGTAGAACCTGCCGATGAAGAAACCGTACGGCATTCCATCAAGATCATTAATGATAAAGTGATGGAGTTTAAGAAAATGTTTCCCGGCAAGGATATGCAGGACTATGTATCTATGGTGCTGATCTGGTTTGCCACCGAATTTAAAGCCGAAGGCGTTTCTTCTATTGATACGGACGCCGTAATGGGCAAGCTTAACCAGCTGGAGGCCATTATTGATAGCGAGCTGGGGGAATAGATTTCGCCACTAAGGCACAAAGACACTAAGGCTTTTTTCTCTTCGTGCCGTGGAGCCTTTGTTGCCTCCTTTTTTGCCACTAAGACACAAGGGCACTAAGGGCGCTTTTTTCTCTTTGTGCCGTGGTGCCTTTGTGGCCTCCTTTTTGCCACTAAGACACAAGGGCACTAAGGACGCTTTTTTTCTTTGTGCCGTGGTGCCTTTGTGGCCTATATTTTTTGCCAATCCAGCTAATTCCTGAATCTTCTTATACCTTTTTTAATCAGGGGAACATTAAAATTTATAAGGTACCCAAGTTCCAGCCTTGTCAATTTTAAATGACTGATAATTTGAGCCTCCCATACTGGATTAACCAGTTCAACGGATTTTAACTCTACTACAACCAAATCGTCTATCAATAAATCTAATCGTAGACCTTCGTCAAACTGGATGCCATCGTATTCTATAGGAACGTCAACCTGCCGCCTCACATTAAACCCCGCCTTCCGAAGCTCATGCGCCATACATATTTCATATATTTTTTCCAACAGGCCAGGCCCCAGCGCTTTATGTATTTTAAAAGCGGCATTTACGATAGCACTACCGATTTGCTCCTGTTTTTCAGATAAGTCTTTGTATAGCATACCCACTAAGGTTTCTCTTCTTCGTGCCGTAGTGCCTTCGTGGCCACCTTTTTTGCCGCTAAGTTCTTCTTTCTTTGTGGCTTTGTGCCTTTGTGGCCTGATTTTTCCCTATTACTGCAATTGCATCACCGCAATAATGCCGTCGATTTTTGCATCCAGTTTTTTATCGGTTGCATCAAATTCAGCCGCACTATCCAGTTGTTCCTTTACGCTAAAATAGAATTTTATCTTAGGTTCGGTACCGCTCGGTCTTGCAGAAATCAGGCTGCCATCCTCCAGGCGGAATTGCAATACATTTGATTTCGGCAGCAGAATATCAGCAGACGCTCCGGTGTGCGGATCAGTAGACTTACTGCTTTGATAATCCAGCACCCGCACCACTTTAGACCCATTAATTTCCTTGGGAAGATTGTCCCGGTAGTTCTGCATCATAGCAGCGATCTGCTGCTGCCCGTCCATTCCTTTTTTGGTAATGGAGATCAGTTTTTCTTTATAGAACCCGAATTGAATATACAGCTCAATTAATTTATCGAACAGCGTTTTACCTTTATCCTTTTCATAAGCGGCCATTTCGCAAAGCAGGGCAACGGCACTTACGGCGTCTTTATCACGGATCTTATCCCCTATCATCAGGCCAAAACTTTCCTCTCCACCCACAATATAAGTCTCCTTTCCTTCTTTTTCGCGGATCAGTTCGGCGATCCATTTAAACCCGGTCAATACACGATAACATTTTACACCATAACCCGCCGCCAGCCCGTCTGCCATGCCGGTGGTAACAATGGTGGTAATGATCATATCGTTCGATTGGGCAATGCCTTTCTCTTTTCTTGCCTCCAACAAATAATTAAAAGCAAGTACGGCTGTCTGATTGCCGTTCATCAGCACCCATTCTCCATGATTATTTTTAACCCCGATTCCTACCCGGTCTGCATCCGGATCCGTTCCCAGCAAAATATCTGCATCCAGCGCTTTTGCTTTTTGCAGGCCGATATTCATGGTTTCTTTTTCTTCCGGATTGGGATATTCCACCGTAGGAAAATTGCCATCGGGTGTTTTTTGCTCTTCCACAACGGTAACATTCTTAAACCCGAAGCGCTCCAGCACCTGCGGCACCAGGGTAATGCCCGTTCCGTGAATCGGTGTATAAACAATTTTAAGATCGCTCTGCTTTTCGATCACCTCCGGAAACACACTGAGGCCTTTCACCATCTCAATATATTGCTCATCAATATCCTTTCCTATAATAGTAATATTCTCATCGTGTCCGCTCCATTTTACATCATCAACTGAAGCAATTTTTTCCACTTCTTTGATCACGTTTTTATCATGCGGAGGCACCAGCTGACCGCCATCATTCCAGTAGGCCTTATAGCCATTATATTCCTTGGGATTATGCGATGCCGTGCATACCACCCCACCCTGACATTTTAACGTGCGGATGGCGAACGAAAGTTCGGGTGTCGGCCGCAACGCCTCGAAAAGAAAAACCTTTATACCATTAGCAGCAAAAACATGGGCCGTTGTTTCTGCAAAAAACCGACTGTTATTGCGGCTATCGTGTGCAATAGCTACCCGCACTTCTTTGCCGGGGTAGGATTGTAATAAGTAATTGGCATATCCCTGCGTGGCCATGCCAACGGTATATTTATTCATCCGGTTGGTTCCCACGCCCATGATGCCCCGCAAACCGCCGGTACCAAATTCCAGGTTCTGATAAAAGGCATCGGCCAGTTGTTTGGGATCATCCTTTTCGAGTTGTTTAATCGTATCTTTTGTTTCAGAATCGTAATTGCCCTGCAACCACTGATCTACTTTTTGCTGAATAGCACTATCCATAATCGTTAATTTTTACAGGCCTGAAGATACCTATAATAATTTCCAATCAAAAAATTTCCCGGAGATTTTTTTACTGCCATTGGAATGCCTAACGCGGAATGCTTAATGCTGAACGCCCAATGCTGAACGTCAAACGTCAGACATCAGACGTCAGACATCGAATATGCTTCATCAGCTATCGACCAGCTCTTTGCCAAGGGGTAACTTATCGGTATCCTGCGCCTCTTGTTGCTGTGCCTGTTTCTTCTCCCGCTCTTTTTTAGCCAGGTTGATGCAAAGCACACTTGCCAGTATAATAGCCAGTCCGGCCAGTTGTAAGGAGGTCAAATGATCGCCATTGATCAAAACACCCAGCAATACGGCCACCAGCGGATTTACATAAGCATAACTGCTGACCTGTGCAGCGCTGCGGGCACTCAGCAAAAACACGTAAGCGCTATAGCCCACAATGGACCCCATAAGGATCAGATAAACTAACGCGCCCCATGCTTCGCGCGGAATGGCGCTCCAGTTTGTTTTTTCGATACTTCCATCAGCAAACCCGATTATAAAAAACACAATGCCGGCCGAAAAGATCTGCCATGCTGAGTTTACGGATGGAGACACGCCTTTGACTTTATATTTTGAATACAGTGAACCGACCACCCAGCCAATATTACCGATAAAGATCGCCAGGATGGGCACCAAAGTATTCTTGCTGTCATCGCTGGTCAATTTCTCATAGAACAATGCAATGACGCCCAACAGTCCTACGGACACACCCAATAAGGTAAAGCGGTTGGTAAAATTCTCCGTCCAGTTAGGTTTATCAAAAACCAGGAACCATATCGGCGCAGACGCCAGGAAAATGGCCACAAAGGAGCTATGCAGGTACTGCTCCGCCCAAATAACGGCGCCATTCCCCACAAACAACATCAATATGCCGCTGATCACGGAATGCAGGATGGTGGCGCGATTCCATACGCGCTCGCCTTTGGCGGTCACCCATACCAGCATAATAATACCGGCGGCAACAAAACGCAGTCCGCCCAACAGCATCGGCGGAATATATTTTACGCCGCGCTCGATAAAAAAATAGGTAGATCCCCATATGATGTATACCGCCGCAAATGCCAATATGACCATTACTGCCGACGGCGCTTTTTGCTGATTCATTTTATTATTCAATTGAGATATGAGCAGATTCTTTTACGGTTTCCAATACAATGGTAGTGCGCATTGAAACGATATTGGATATTTTACTGAATTTCGATCGCTTCAGCTCCATCAATTCCAGTGGGCCGGAGAGCCGGGCTTTTACCAGGTAACAATCCTCCCCCGCTATATGATGCACTTCCATCACCTGCGGAATGGCCGCCAGCGCCCGTGCAGATTTATCATTCGCAAAACTGTCTTTTGTCTTTATAAAAATAAAAACCAGCAGTTCCTTGTCCACCATCAGCGGGTCGATGGCCGCAGAATAGCCCCGGATCACCCCCTTTTCCTCCAGCTTTCGTACCCGCTCCAGCATTGCCGATGGTGCCATTTTGAGCTGATTGGCCAATGCTACATTGGTCATGCGCGCATCCTCCTGCAACAGCCGCAGGATATTCAGATCCGTTTCGTCCAGATTGATCTCTAATTTTTTCATAACCCGAATTTAATATTATTCTGAATAACTACAAAAAACAGAACAATATTCTTTATCTGATTAAAAATAAGTATTAAAATTCTGAATGCTTTAAACACTCCTCGTTCTCCCCGGATCTGTTAAAGCTTTTTTATGTTGCATCAAACTTTAAACGTTTCTTTTATTTTTGCACAGCCGGAACCGGCGCCTATTTAAATATGACAAAAAGATTTTACCCAGTACTGATCCTTGCAGCCGCATTTGCAGCATCCTGTAATAATAATGGCAATAACGATAGCACTACACCGGAAACGGAAGCCCCTAAAGTAAACACTGTAAAAAATATCGGATACTCCATTATTAAGACCTACCCGCACGACACTACTTCCTATACGCAAGGGCTTGTAGTGTACAAAGGCAAAATGTATGAAGGCACCGGAGGTGATGACTCAAGTGTGGTGAGCAGCAAATTATCCCGACTAATGGAAACCGATGTAACCACCGGGAAGGCCCTGAAGTCGCTGGACATTGGTAAAAAATATTTTGGTGAAGGCATTACCATTTTAAATGATACGATCTACCAGCTAACCTGGACCGAGCATACGGTTTTTGTGTACGACATGAATTTCAAAAAAATAAACCAATTTTCTATCAATACCGAAGGATGGGGCCTTACCAATAACGGAAAAGAACTGATTGCCAGCGACGGCACCAGCAATCTTTATTTTTACGATCCACATAATTTCCAGTTACTCAGAACCCAGTCCGTAACAATGAACGGAGACCTTATCAATTCCATTAATGAACTGGAATATATTGACGGCTTTGTATATGCTAATCTTTACACCACTCCATACATTGTCAAAATTGATCCGGCCAGCGGACAGGTAGTGGGGCGTATTGATGTAACGCAGATCTGGAACCATATCAAACAAATTGATCCTGCCGCGGACGAGGCCAGCGGTAATGTTCCCAACGGGATTGCCTACGATCCTGATACAAAAAAGATTTATATTACCGGTAAAAAATGGCCGGAGCTGTATGAAGTGCAGTTTGGGAATTAGAAGAGCAGGTTACAAGTTACAGGTTGCAGGTTTTTGATCGCGCGTCTCCGCTAAGCGAGACTTGCAGTCTCGCTTGACTATTTTATTGCCTCCGGCAATTCATAATTCACCCCTGCTTCCGGATCACGTAGATCACCGAGCTGCAGGCTTTGGCGTTGCCGGTGGCGTTAATATTGGAAGAAAGTCCGTGGAGGCCGGAGCTGATGTACTGGGTTTTTCCTGATTTATATTTGCTGCTCAGCATATCCACATAAAAGCTATCGAACCACATGGGCAGGTAATCTGTAATCTGCAACCTGTGCGCTGCCATCAAAGTTTCCATCGCCCTGGGCGAAAAATGGTAGAGATGCCTGGGAACATCGTAGGCCGCCCAGTATTGCTGATAGGCCGCGGCATCCTTGCTGGTATAATTCGGCACCGCAATAAACAATACTCCGTCAGGTGCTAAGCTTTTTTTCAGCTGTGCCACATAGGCCTGCAGCTCATGCACATGCTCCAATACATGCCACAGCGTTATGGCATCATAAAAATTTTCCGGTTGTTGATACAATTCATGTGCCGGGGCCACTTCCAGCCCGTAAAGGGTTTTAGCCATCGCCCGGGCATCAGCATCCGGCTCCAGCCCGGCCACCTGCCAGCCTTCCCGTTGCATTGTATTTAAGAAAGTGCCGGTTCCGCAACCCAGATCTAAAAGTTTACCTGTCTTTTTCCGGCTAAACTTTTTTATAATCCCCGCCTTTTGTTTCATCGTGCGGGTACGTACCCTTTGATACAACTTACTGATCACCCCCTTGCTGGTATTGGTGTGGGAAATATAATCCTCCGATTTATAATAAGGTCCAATACCATCCTGATCCGGAACATCCTGGGTAAACCGCAGGGTGCAATGGGCACATTGCGCGATAGCGAACACTTCGCCGCTCACCGTATAATCCTTTACATCAAAAACAGTATGCTGTTGTTCGGAACCGCAAACCGGACAGTTCGAATAATGAATGGTAGGCATGCGCGAATTTTAAACGGCGAAGCTGGTTCCGCAGCCGCAGGTGCTGGAAGCATTGGGGTTAGCAAAAGTGAATCCACGGTTATCCAATCCCTCAGACCAGTCAATTTCCATCCCGGCCAGGTACATTTCGTGCGCCTTATTAATAATGCAGGGGATATCTTCTATTTCAAAAAATTTATCGTTATCCTCTTTTTTATCAAAGCCCAGCATATAGCTCAGGCCGGAGCATCCGCCCCCCTTCACGCCGATGCGTAAAAACTGTTCCGGATCAAAACCCGGAGCATCCATCAGCCTTTTCACCTCTTTTATGGCGCCGCTGGTTAAGGTTACCGGCGCCGCTGTTGCTACATTTTCCATCCTGCAAATTTAATCAATTTAGACAACATGATCGTAAGACTGCGTTGTCGGCCATTGCCCGCAGAAAATCGCTGATTTTTTTCGCAGATGCTCGCAGAAAAGGGAATCAGCGCCCCTCTGCGCTGTATTTAATTTGCGAATCTGCGGGAATCTTGTATTAATTGTTTGCCAGGCTGCAAATCATTGCTGAGAATTTTCTTTATTTATCTCTATCCCCGCAAAAAGCCACTCAATCGTATCATTATCAATGCAAAAAATAAAACTTAGTGATACTGCAACATTTTTACAATTGTAATGTTACTGTAAAAGATGCCATTTTTTGACGTAATTTTGCAGAAATTTTAAACCCCGGGAATGAAGAAGATCCATATTGTTTTGTTGGTTTTAGTGGCCGCCGCAATCGCTGTGCTGGTCAGTTTTTTACAAACGACCACTACTTATGACACTGTAGCCACCGCAAAATCAAAACCTGGTAAATTTGTGCACCTGATGGCGAAATGGGACAAAAATGAACCATTGGAATATGACGCCGTTAAAAACCCGAATTACCTGGCGTTTACCGCCATTGATAGCCTGGGACAAAAAGTAAATGTGGTGTACCATAATCCGAAACCCGAAAATTTTGAATTGAGTGAACGGCTGGTAATGAAGGGTAAATATGACAATGGCGTGTTTGACTGCCAGAGCATCCAGACAAAATGCCCCAGTAAATATAAAGACCAGGACGCATCGAAACACGTTCCCCAACCGGGTGATGTTAAATCAACAACGTATACAAACACCCGGCAACCTGCTGCTGCGGTTAAACAATAGAACGCATGAACTATATAGGCGAAGACCTGCTTCCCGGACAAGCGGGACATTTTTTTATTATTCTGTCGCTCGTTGCGTCATTTGTTGCCAGTTTCAGTTATTTTAAAGTTACCCGCAGCACCATCTCCGACGAACGGACCTCCTGGTTAAAACTAGCCCGCATTTCCTTTTTCATAGAAGCTTTTTCTGTGCTGGTGATCTTTGCCGCGCTTTTCCACATCCTGTACCACCACCTGTTTGAATATAAATACGCCTGGCAGCACAGCAGCCGCTCATTGGAATTAAAATATATACTAAGTGCTTTTTGGGAGGGCCAGGAAGGCAGTACCTTATTATGGACCTTCTGGCATTGCGTACTGGGCCTGATCGTAATTAAAAGAGATAAAGAATGGGAAGCACCAGTGATGATGATCGTAAGCTTTGCCCAGTTCTTCCTCGCCTCTATGATATTGGGGGTCTATATTTTCGATGTCAAGATCGGATCCAACCCCTTTATTTTATTAAGAGAATCCGGTGTACTGGAGAATGCTCCGGTAATGCATGTAGGCTTTAATACGGCGAACCCCATCCGTCCGGATTATATGACCATGATCAAGGACGGGAACGACCTGAACCCCTTGTTGCAGAACTACTGGATGACCATTCACCCGCCCATATTGTTCCTCGGCTTTGCCTCTACCCTTATGCCTTTTGCTTATGCAATGGCAGCGTTATGGACCGGCAAAACAAAAGAATGGATCAATAAAGTATTGCCATGGTCGCTGTTTTCTGTTGCATTATTAGGGCTGGGCATTATGATGGGCGCCAAATGGGCTTACGAGTCATTGAACTTTGGTGGCTACTGGGCCTGGGACCCTGTGGAAAATGCTTCCCTGGTGCCCTGGCTGATGATGGTCTCCGGTGTGCACACACTTCTTATCTACAAGCATACAGGCTTCTCTTTACGTTCTACATTTTTATTCTTCGGACTTTCATTTCTTTTCATCCTCTATTCCACCTTCCTTACCAAAAGCGGTGTGCTGGGAGATGCGTCCGTACACGCCTTTGCTGACATTGGGATGAACGGACAGTTATTCCTGTTCCTGCTGGTCTTTGCATGGCTGATGCCGCTGGTTGCCGCCACCAAAGACAAACAACGCTGGATCATAGCGGCCGTTACGGCATCCCTTTCAATAGGCACTTATTTCCTTAACGACGTCATTCCTGGTTTCCCCCTGTACGTGATCCTGGGTGGTATTATCACCTTCATTGTTTTAATGAACAAACAGGTGCCGGCCGTTAAAAAAGAGGAAAGCGCCAGCAGCCGCGAATTCTGGATGTTTATTGGTTCGCTGGTTTTATTTCTTTCCTCGCTTATTATTATCTTCCAAACCTCGCTGCCTGTATTTAATAAACTCTATAAAATAAATACGGCGCCGGGGGAAAATAACGAGTTCGCTTATAACCAGATACAGGTGCTGGTGGCCATTATTATCGGCTTCCTGACCGCTGTATCCCAATATTTCCGGTACAAAGCCACTCCTCAAAAAATATTCTTCAAAAAAATCGCGCTTCCCGCTGTGATCAGTGCAGTGATCGCTGCATTCATCCTGCTGGTAGTTAAGATCAGCTACAATAAGGAAGGCATGGGCTTCCTTATCAATATCTGGATCGCACTGGTTGCCGGCGTATTTGCTGTTGTTGCTAATTTCTCTTATCTGCTTACAGCGATGAAGGGCAATATCAAAAATAGTGGCGCCTCTATTGCGCATTTCGGCTTCGGTTTGGTGTTGGCAGGTATATTGCTTTCATCCGGCAAAAAAGAAATTCTTTCTTTAAATACCAGCGGTATTGCTATTCCGTTCGACAAGAACAGTAAAGAAAAAACCGGGGAAAACCTGACGCTGATAAAAGGTGTGCCCACCCGAATGGGCGATTATGACGTTACATATGTCGGCGATTCTGCTCATCCCAAAAAGGCCCTTACTTATTTCAAGATCTATTTTAAATCGCCCACAGACAGTTTTACCCTGCACCCCAACGCGTTTATCAATTATAAAGGCAATGAGGGATTAATGGCCAACCCATCGGCACGACATTATTGGGATCACGATGTGTTTACCTACGTATCAGCCTTACCCGATCCTGAAAAAAATAAGGATACCGCACAGTTTGCTGAAAGTTCTAAAAAGATCGGCGATACCATTTTTTACAGTAAAGGTTTTATTGTGCTGGAGAAACTGGTGGGCAAAGACAATCTGCCGGTTGCCAACTTTGATAAATCCGATACAGGGTATACAGCAGCCTTAAAAGTGCAATCCATTAAAGGGCCATCCTATCAATCTGACCTATTGCTGATCAGAGGCAAAGGACAAACGCTGTTTCAATCACAGGACACGGTAATGGCGCAAAGCCTGGTGCTCACACTGAATGGCGTAAACAACGGCATTGCCCGCATCGGGGTTAAGGAATCCTCCAATGTAATGGAATACGTAACCCTGAAAGCGTATAAATTCCCCTTTATAAATGTGCTTTGGGGTGGGGTGGTTATAACGGTGCTGGGAACATTGATTAGTATGCTCCGGAGGATACGGTTGAACCGATTAAAGCGGGCTTAAATCAAAGTTACAGGTTACGGGTTTCAGGTGTTGCGTTCAGTATTGTGCTTTGGACGGCAGAGGTTTGAGGTTTCGTTTCTATTCAATGATCGACGAACCATTGACCATTGACTATCGACTATTCACTTCTCAAGACCTCTGGCATAAATTTTTTACTTTGCTCAATAGCGTCCATTAACTGATTGGTGATATCGTTGGTGGAAGCTTCATAGTCAATTTCCAGCGGCGCTTTAAAGGTAACCGTAAGCTGGCTCCCCCGGCGTTTCATCTGCACTCCCGTTTTATTAAAAGCTTTGGAAAATCCGTTAATGATCACGGGTATAACAATCGGCTTGTGATGTTTTACAATTAGCGCTGTTCCTTTCCGCGCGGGGGCATAGGGCGTTGTGGTGCCCTGGGGGAAAGTGATCACCCAGTTGCTATCTAAAGCACGTTGTATTTTACGGGTATCAGAAGGGTCCAGCCCGGTTCGTTTTTCGCTGCTGTTTTCATTCCAGGTGCGCTTTACCGTAAGGCCGCCCGCCAATAGAAACAGGCGGCTCAGCCAGCTGCTTTTCATTGTTTGTTCAGCTGCCACATAGTTAACCCGGGTGTAGGGATTCAACAGGTAGTAGGGCAATCCTAATCGTTCCGTCTTCCCCCATTTGCGGGCAGAGAGGATGTGAAAGAAAGTGATCACATCCACGAAGTAGGTTTGATGATTGCTTACAAATAAAACGTTGTGTGAAGGGAGATCCTTCAGATTTTCCATCCCCTCTATTCTTAATTTATTGAACAGGGCAATACCCCTGTC
>JAGIAQ010000210.1 GCA_017744795.1 Niabella sp.
GGCTGCACCTGGATGTGATGGATGGCCAGTTTGTGCCCAATATCAGTTTTGGTCCGATGGTGATTGAGTTTGCAAAAAAAGTGACTACCAAGATCTGTGATGTGCACCTGATGATTGAAGAGCCCTCCCGGTATTTTGAACAATTTAAAAAAGCGGGAGCAGATCATATCAATATTCATATAGAAACCTGCCCCCGGTTGCACCAGGATATACAGCAAATAAAGTCGATGGGACTAAAAGCGGGCGTGGCCATTAATCCGCATAGCCCGGTCTGGTTGCTGAACGATATTATCAACGATGTGGATATTGTACTGGTGATGAGTGTAAATCCCGGTTTTGGCGGGCAGCGCTTTATTCCTAACACGATCAATAAAATAAAAGAAATTAAACAATTGATTGTGGAAAAAAGCGCGCACGCACTCATAAATATTGATGGGGGCGTTACATTGGAAAATGCTGCGGAGATCGTTGCTGCCGGAGCTGATGTGTTGGTGGCGGGCAGCACCGTGTTTGGCGCTAAGGATCCGATTGAAACGATACGGGAGCTGCGGTTGGCGGGAATGTAGGTTCGAGATGTTTGTGATATGGCCACAGGCCATAGAATAAAGTGCGAGACTGGAAGTCTCGCACAGCACAATATAAGCCGCGAACGTAATAAATAATGCTTATGATAAAAAAACGAAATGCTGCCTGATGGCTCCTGAAGCCTGGCTGAATCTATAACGCCATTCAATAAACCTGCTTATTATTCATCAAAATAAAACGCTCATGATTAAAAAATCCCTCTTTTTTGTAATGCTATTTGCTATGACCGGTACTGCCTTCGCTCAGGTAAGCTTTGGCGTACGTGCCGGTGTTAACTTTTCTAATGCCCTTTCAAAAGATGCCAATGGAAATAAGTATGCTACCAGCCTATTGCCGGGCTTTAACGCCGGGGTTACGGCGGAAATTCCGATAGCGGATGAGTTTAGTGTGCAACCCGGACTGCTTTTTTCTACCAAGGGAGCAAAGCGAAAGGAAACCCAATCGGGGATGGCCATTACCGCAAATATTGCACCTAATTACCTGGAGCTGCCAGTCAATTTTTTGTTTAAACCCGCATTGGGAAAAGGCAATTTGTTATTAGGTGCGGGCCCCTATATTGCTTATGGAATGGGCGGTAACTGGAAGGTAAAGGGGAGCAGTGGTAATACTACTGTGAGTCGATCCGGTAATCTTGATTTTAAAAATGATATTTCATCGGCAGACAGTTCCAACCTGAATGCAAGTACGGTTAAAACCCTCACCTACGGCAAGCCGCTGGATCTTGGTGTTAATCTTTTATTAGGGTATGCCTTTTCCAAAAATATCTCCTTTCAGCTAAACGGACAATTGGGGCTTTTGAACACGGTTCCTACGGTTCAGGGTAATAAAACCGGCGAAGTGCAAAAGAATGTTCAGTTTGGTCTTTCTGTGGGGTATAAGTTTTAAGAGCGCTTAATTGAGTTGCTGATGGTCACAGGCCATAGAATGGGGATGCGAAGCTGCAAGCTTCGCACAGCACAAAAATAAAAATGCGGGGCCATTGGTCCCGCATTTTGTATAAAGTTTCGCTGACTGTAACTAAAGCCCCAGGGCTATTTGCAGCACTTCTTCCATTTTGTTTACATAATGAAATTTGAGCCCTTTTATAAAACCGGCCTCCACTTCGGAAACATCTTTGCTGTTTTGAGCGCAAACAATGATCTCTTTTAAACCGGCTCTTTTTGCAGCCAGGATTTTTTCTTTAATACCGCCCACCGGCAATACCTGTCCCCGTAGTGTGATCTCCCCGGTCATGGCCAGGTAGGGTTTTACTTTTCTTCCCAATAAGGCCGATGCAATAGACGTCATCATGGTGATACCTGCACTGGGACCGTCTTTGGGCGTAGCCCCTTCCGGCACATGTATGTGCAGGTTCTTCTTTTGAAATAAAGTGGGGTCTATCCCATATTTTTCTGCGTTCGATTTCAGGTAGGTTAAAGCGGTAGTAGCGCTTTCTTTCATTACGTTACCCAGGTTGCCGGTAAGATGCAATTCGCCTTTTCCATCGCTGAGGCTGGATTCAATAAAAAGGATATCACCTCCAACATAGGTCCAGGCCAGGCCTACGGCAACACCCGGCAGGTTTACGGTTTTATAAAGATCATTGCTGTATTTGGCTTTCCCTAATATCTCCTCCAACGTTTCAGCAGTTAAAGGAGATTTCAGCGGCTCGCCCATTGCCACTTTTTTTGCCTGGTTGCGCATCACGCTTGCCAGCACACGATCCAGCTCGCGTACCCCGCTTTCGCGGGTATAATCAGCGATAAGCTGTGCCAGCACTTTGTCGGAAAAACGGATATTGTTTTTTGCCAATCCGTGTAATTCCTTTTGCTTGGGGATTAGGTGCCGCTTGGCAATTTCTATTTTCTCTTCAATCGCATATCCGCTCAGATCAATAATCTCCAAACGGTCGCGCAGCGCGGGTTGTATGGTTTGGATGTTATTTGCAGTGGCGATGAATAATACCTTGCTGAGGTCATATTCCAGCTCCAGGTAATTGTCGTAAAAAGTATTATTTTGTTCGGGGTCCAGCACTTCCAGCAGGGCGCTGCTGGGATCGCCGCGCATATCATTGCCTACTTTATCAATCTCATCCAATACAATTACAGGGTTGCTGCTTTTCACCTTTCTAAGCGATTGCAGGATGCGGCCGGGCATGGCACCGATATAGGTTTTGCGGTGACCGCGGATCTCACTCTCGTCGTGCAGGCCACCCAGACTTAAACGGATGTATTTACGTCCCAGCGCGCTGGCAATGCTTTTACCCAGCGAGGTCTTCCCGATGCCCGGAGGGCCCAGAAAGCAAAGGATCGGGCTTTTCATATCGCCCTTTAATTTTAATACGGCCAGGTATTCAAGGATGCGCTCTTTGATCTTTGCCATTCCATAATGGTCGTGATCCAAAGTCTGTTTCGCATTTTTCAGATCGTAATGATCTTCGGTATATTCTTCCCAGGGAAGGTCCAGCAGAAAATCCACATGGTTGTAGATCACAGAATAATCCGGTGTGCTGGGGTGCATCCGCTCCAGTTTTTCAATATCTTTTTTGAACGCTTCTTTCGCAGTTTCCGGCCATTTTTTTACTTCGGCCTTTTTTTGCATCTCTTTTATTTCCTGACTGTTGGTATCGCCACCCAGCTCTTCTTTAATGCTTTTGAGCTGCTGCTGTAAAAAGTATTCACGCTGCTGTTTATCCAGCTCCGTGCGGGTTTTGTTGGTTACTTTGTTTTTGAGTTCCACAAATTGCAATTCTTTTTGCAATAACTGCATCAGGTTGGTTGCGCGTTCCCGTATATCCGTAATTTCCAGCAAACGCTGCTTTTCTTCCATTGTGGTATTCAGGTTGCTGCTTACAAAGTGGATCAGAAAAGAAGGTTTTTCAATATTTTTCAGGATGATTGAAGCTTCGGAGGGAATATTGGGCGACTGCTGAATGATATTAGTGGCCAGGTCTTTAATATTGGCAATATGCGCTTCAAAATCGGGGTCAACAGGAGCTTCGGCATCTGTAATGCGTTTGATCGTCGCCTTAAAATAGGGGTCGCTGGCCGTAATGTTCTCAATGGAGAATTTGCTGCGGCCCTGTATAAT
>JAGIAQ010000211.1 GCA_017744795.1 Niabella sp.
TTATTGAATATTCCGGCAGGCGAACATACTGCAGACACAATTAACACCCGCGCCACCGGCACCTCCCTGTTTGCCCATGGAGACATTATCCCCCGTAAATTACGCTGGTTTGCCCGCATTGATGTTTATAATCCCAATCGTAATTTCAATAATATCCTTTACAAAAGCTATGCGGGCATAAGTGCTCCGCCGGGCTATAATTCAGACGGATACAGAATGACGTATAGTAATACCGGAGCTCCTGTCAGTGCCACTCCGATAGATGACATCACCGCTAAAGAAGTCTTTTCCACTATCGGTCTGGACTTTACTCCCCTGCGCAATGTACATTTAGAGCCAAATATCTGGTACAATAGTTATGCGTCTCAATTGCCGGCAGGCAAAAGAAAAGATCATGACCTGGTTTACAGGATGACTTTCTTTTTTGCCTTTGGCAGAAACTATAAAAACAGTTATAATCAATTTTAACAGGCAGTTGGGGCGGAAATGGCGGTCGTTTCGTATTTTTAAATTGGCATTAAAAACTGTTTCTGGGGGTCAATTGAAATCGGGTAACCACAGCAACCTGGCTGGGCTTTACACCTTATTGATAAAAAGACTAAATATGAATTGCTTTAAACTGCTACTTATTCATTATATCTTTCTTTTCGGTTCTTTAATTTCTGGCAATGGGCAAAATATTGAATTGAATAATTTTGTTAATAGATTAAATAACAAAGATGCCAGAATGGACTTATTGCTTGTTGCCCCTCCCGTAGACACGCTTAAAAATCATCCGCTTGCTATACATACCCTGGAACTGCACTTAAGTTCGGTAAATGTGTTTCTTATAACCAGGCAATTTGGAATAGAGCATTTGATGAGCCATATGAATGAATTGCTGACAGATACAACGAGAGATTGGTATGCGAATCTTATACTTTATGAAATTACACATAGAAATACAGATATTTTCTTAAAAGTAAAGAACAGGGATGATTGGGTTGAACCAAGGGCCTATATGCATGATTCTACTTACAAGCAGAAAGACATTGAAATGTGGAAAAACAATAAACTTATGTAAATAATATACGGCCATATCGAAACAAAAAATGACACCCACCGAACCGGGAACCATTAACGCTGACAAATGAAATGAAAGCCTTAACAGGAGACCAGATTATTGACGATATTGAGTTACTTTACAAATACTGCGCTTATTTTTCAAACCAACAATAGCGGATCTTACAAAGATTTGTTTATGAATACTTTATACTCTAAAAGAACACATTTCAGATCAGCGAAAATCATTGCGCTATTCATGTTTTCAGGGTTAATAATTTTAAAACTCAACGCTTCTGCGCAACGAATAGACAGAAGGCTTAAAATAAACCTGACACAATATAATATTGCTTTCATTATGCCAAAAAGATACGTGGAGTGTGATTCGGGGTTTTCTTTTTTCTGTGGCGATTGGAAAATCACGAACGGCATTAGCTATTCCATTATAAAAAAGGATAGCTCCGTGAAAATAGCCCTTTCGTTTGTAAGAACACCGTCAGGGGCAGAAGACAACTATTTGCGTACTGCTGTTAATCGCGCAGATACAATGCATCATAAAATAATATATTATGATTCGGCTTTTTCAAAGCAAACATTTAATGCAGATCATGTAGTCGCGATCACAAGGAATTGCACCTTACCATATAAAAATCTTAATAACAACAGGGTCTTTTTTATAGCCAGGAATGGCCGGTGCCATATAGAATTGACCTATCTGTATACAGATAAAATGAAGAAAAAAATTGAACCTGAAATTGAACGAACTTTAAAAACGATACTAAAATTTAAAGATTGACACTCCTAAAAGTATTAACAACTCGTTCTAATGAAAAAAATCCGCATACACTTTCTCTATTATCGCCAACATTTTTTGGGCACTTACTTCTAAAGAAAGATTTTTCACTACGTATTCCCTGGGACTAAAATCGCCCCTTTGCACTTTTTTCCAAAAAGCATCTATTGTATTTAAAAACGCATTTGCATCAGCAAATGACATGCCGCAGCTATCATCAAAAAATGGGATTGTGGTAGTTTTAATAACCGGATCGTTCCATTGAAACCGGGCGGGGTCCTGGCAGTAACCCGGATCCCATGCTAAAACAGGAACATTTGCCGACAAAGCCTCACACAGTGCAAAACCCTGCGTTTCATGCTCGCACATAAATAGCATGGCGCGGCTTTGCTGAACCAGTTTAAAATAATCTTTCTCCTGGTAATTCCCATAAACAACTTCTACATAAGACAGGCCCAATTCATTTAATCGCTGAAGGATCGGGGCTCTTAAAGATCGGTATCGCTCTTTTTTGTCCCACCTTATTTTATTATAAAGTAAAATATCATATTTCTTAGCAATCCTGTTGTCGGGAGACCATTTTTGCGTATCAACGCCTGCCGGCCATTCTTCGCATATCGCTTTTCCATAATAGGGCAGGAAGAGATTATTAGCCCAGGTACAGTGTTGCAGGTATTTTGCAACGGGATATTGTTGTGGCAAATCGGGCCATTCAGCAGGATGGGTCATCAGACCAATGCCCGCGATAATCGGGTTGGGCCGATCATATCCCATCAAAAAATGTTTACTGTTATACAACTCATCGCCCAATATAACCACCGGTTCATTAGGTTTTATACTTTTAAATGGAGGATTCTTCCTGTACTTTACCTTTAGCAGGTCCAGCCCCTTACATAGATTTAAAAATACTTTTTCGGCGCCGGTGACACTCCTGATATTTAAAAGGCGTTTAACAAAACGGGCAATGTGCCGGTCTCCGGGCACCCATTTGTAACCGATCGGATATTTAAAAAAATAAACATTAATGTTATCCATTAAACGATGTTCTTAAATTGATTGATCATTGATCTCCCTGAGCCGTTTCTGCAATACGCTAACTAACTCCAAATGATGAGGCGCATCAAACATAGTATCATGACGACTTGAAATATGATAAACATTGATGCCATGTAAAGCATACTTTTTCCAGCCCAAAAATTTGGGATCATCCAGATAATATATCTTTTCACTGGAAAAAAGGTCAATGGTAACATCATAAGGGGCTATCATATATTTATTAAAGGCCTCTTTAAACTTTATTATAGTATCCTGCATATAATCCGGCAGGCCATACGTATCATGCTTACGGTAGAATCCATTTACGAACTTCTTGCTATATAGGGCTTTTATATAGGTTATATTTTCTTTGGGCTTATCAATGAAAGACGCGATCCTGAATTTTAATTTTGGAAATTGTCGATATGTTTTTACAAAGATTTTTTTAGCAATGGGATATTGGTGGGTGGG
>JAGIAQ010000212.1 GCA_017744795.1 Niabella sp.
GTATTTGACAATACCAATAACTGCGATCAGCCCCCACAGGGCATTTGCAAAAATATTCGGAAGGTCATGAAGATCAAAAGCCTTTATTGCCAGGCCCACGCCCCCGATGAGATTCAATCCCTGAAACACCCATCCGTCAAAACGTACGCACCGGAAATTTAACAGCAGGTAAGCGATGGTACAACTGCCAAACCCAATCCAGCCAGCAATGTCTGATAACATACTATTTTTTTCTAAAAATAAGGGCTTATAGCCGTTTGTCAAATATTGGTTTGAAATGGCTGAAATCATTTTTCATGCCCCGACATCAGGTCCCGGCCAATAAAAAAAATTCTCCGCTGGCGGGTAGCAACCTGTCGGCCCGATTGGCAAAATACAATTGCTCCAGATCCTTGGTTCCCACAATTTTCGATTCTTTAAATCCTGCTACAGCTGCCAGTTGCAGCACCTGTTCCGGTGCAAAAAAACTTACAAAAGGCGTACCTGCTTCACGCGCACCTTTTTCGGCAATTTCCTGTAATGGCTGATCTGCTGTATCCATCAGGTTGATGGGCAAATAAAACGTCATGGCTACTATAGACCCAGATGCCAGCGTTGCCAGTTGTCGCAGTGTATCCCGGATCGCTTCCCCCGTAAGATAGAGTGTTACTCCCGTAGAAGCCACCACTGCAGGCTTTCCCGGCTCAAAGCCTGCCTGCAATAACGCCTCCCACCAGGAGGTTTTCTCAAAATCCACCGATACAAAATGCAGCCACTCCGGCAGGCTATAACCCAATTCCCGCAAACGTTGCTGTTTCCAGTCCTGCGTGCCCTTCTGATCAATTTCATAGAGTTGCAGACCCGAAGCTATTTCCGGCCGGCGCTGCGCAAACGTATCCAATCCTGCTCCAAGAATTACATATTGACTGATCCCTTTACGGGTCTGTTCCACAACCAGGTCTTCGATAAAACGGGCACGGGCGACCATCGATGCCCGCAGGCGCCTGGTAAATTCCAGGTGCATATCAGGGCGTTGCCGCCACGCTTCATCCGGTGCTGCCAATTGCAATCCGATCGTATCGGCAATAACCGGTGGTGGGGCATCTGCCTCAGTATGAAGCGCACGCCATAAGGCCGTGCGTACCGCTGTATTATCGGGTTTACTATCGATTTTCATTGATCTGGCGTATTGATTACAATTACTTCGAAGGTAACATAGGAAACAGTTCTCTCATTTCGTTTTCAGTAAGCTGACGTCCAAATTCCGCGATTTCAAAGGCTTCAGCATATTTGATATTAGCAACATTTGCACCATACCATTTCACTAATGCCGGCATATTAACGCTGGTAACGCTGCTATACGGATAAGTATTGTCATAAACCAGCTTTTTTTGCCGTTCGGGGTTCGCCCGCACTTCAGCTAATATGCCCATCTTATACGGAATGGCATCATTAACCTGCGACCGTTGAACAGCACAGGCGGCGAGTTTTGTGGGCCATACGGCATCGATGGCAACTGCAAAATCAGGAATATAGGAAAAGTTGATCGTATGAAAATCGCGGATGTACACGAATACAGGCTTTTTCTTCATTTGCAGGCGGGGCGCGGCCTCCCGCACAATATACCCTGCTGTCATATTATCCGTATGCCCCCCTGCCGCAGGATAATAAGTAAACACAATATCCGCATCCCAATCCTGGATGCTTTTGATCACTTTGTCCTGCACTTCTTTTGTATTTTTCAGGTATTTGTCGTGATAATCGAGCACTTCATAATCCCCAAGGGAAAGGATCTGTTTTGATTCCATCGCTTCCTGGTAGCGCATCTTAGCCAGATCAGCAGGCTTCATGGAATAATGCCCCGCATCTCCGTTGGTCAGGGACATAAACTTTACCTGGTGCCCCATTTTTGTATAAAGCGCCGTAATACCCCCGGTATAGATCTCCCCTTCGTCCGGATGGGCAAAGATCACCATCACTTTCAGCGGCTTTTGAGCAGCCGCAAACGTAGCGCACAATAAGAATATCGCTGTCAACTGAAGCAATCGGGTCATAATCGTTTTTTTATAAATGTTATTACCGAAAATAAGATATTCTCCGAAGTTAACCCGTTGATAAAATAGTTATATTAAAAAGATTATTGTTTCCGAATCCGTCAGCAATAAGGCAGCGGGGTAATTGCCTTATATTTACAACTTAACTCAAAAAGATCGATACAAAAAAATATGCCTCCGCAAATCATCCACCACGTTTTTTTCTGGCTTAAAGACCCATCATCACAAACTGATTTGAAGGAATTGATCGCAGGTCTGAAAACCCTTAAGGCCATTCCCCAGGTGAAACAACTATTGATCGGCACTCCCGCATCCACGTTAAAACGCGATGTTGTGGATAATAGCTTTCAGGTTTCGGAGTTGATGTATTTTAATAACACCAAAGACCAGGACGATTACCAGTCGCACCCCATACACAAGGCTTTTGTTGAAAAATATAGTTCGTTATGGGAAAAAGTAGTGGTGTATGATATGATAACAGAAGCCGGAGACAATATATAAATGCTGCTATAACAATTACGAAACTGCCTTTTTTAATTTCATGCAAAGAACGATCAGATTAAAAGCCGTTTTGCCTTATCCGCCGGAACAGGTATGGCAGGCGTTAACTACTCCTGAGTTATTGGGCAGTTGGTTTATGAAGAATGATATTAAACCTGAGCCGGGGCATTCTTTTACGTTCCGTATGGCGCCACAAAGGGGCTGGGATGGCATTACCCATTGCGAGGTTATAGCCGCGGAGCCGCAAAAACTGATTGCTTATACTTACCGCGGTGAAGCAACCGGCGAAAAAGCATTGGCCTGTGCAGGGATTCATTCTGATACGGCTGATAAAATCACAAAAAGTATTTTTACAAGGCTGGATACGATCGTCCATTTTTCGCTGGAACCTACCTGCGGCGGCACGCTTCTGCGTTTGGAACAATCCGGGTATCAGGGATTAAAACTGATCCTTATCAGCCTGATCATGCAAATGGGCTGGAAGCGCCAGTTAAGGAAAAAATTGCCGGCTGCATTACAGAAAATGGCAACCGTGTAAATAAGAGCACAGCCCCTCCCTATTAATTTAGTTTTCTGCTCCGGCAGGAGTCTTGTGTTTACGCGGTCCCGCTGAGGCCTATCGTGTGGACCCATTTCAAATTATTTATCAATAGAGTAAGACCTTTGGGTGAGCTCTATAGATGTGTACTCTTTCCAATAATCATCGGAAAAGATGAATAGAGCGTTGTTTAATTGCATATTTTCCACTTTTTTCAATC
>JAGIAQ010000213.1 GCA_017744795.1 Niabella sp.
GTGGAATGCCCGTCCATAATGCCTTTATACAACTCATTGCTCAGGCAGTTGGGCTGGCGGTTATCCACTACGGTATGATTATCTACATGGGTGTGCCCGTTTTGCAGGTACAACCCGGTAAGATTGGATTCACAGTAGGGGGCCGACATGACCATGTTCAGGTTGTTTCGTACCAGACCTCCACTCAATGAAACCGTTACTACATTTGCCACACTTTTGCCCACCTGGTGCACATGGGTAGTGCTCACAATAGTGGAATTGGGTGCGTCGTTCTGGATCTTGCAAAGGTTCAGCACCGCACCTTCCTCAACAATAATTTCAAAAACCTGGTTGGTAAAGCTTTCGTCGGAGCCTACAGTGGCAAAGGTTTCCAGCATTTCCACCTGTGCGTTCTCACCTACATGTACCAGGGCACGCGGTTGCGCAAAAATATTGCCGCTGCGGGCATCGGTAACATTATAAATGTAAACGGGGTGGTTTACCGTTTTTCCTTTTTGGATATGCACAAAAACGCCTTCCTGTATAAATGCCGTGTTTAACGCGTTAATACCATCTTTATGATAATCGGCGCTGTGCCCCAGGTGCTGTTCCACAACAGCGGCATATTGGTTATGCGCAGCCTCCGATAGCGAAAAGATCTCCAGCTCTTCGGAACGTAATACGGAATGCTCCGGGTGGTAGTGGCCGTTTATAAAAACAATTACGTTGGCATTTTCGTGCCCCGGCAGTAAAAAGGGTTTTAATTCTGCCGCCTGGAATTGCTTTTCTTTTATATCGGTTGTAAAATGATAGTCTTTATTAAAGAAGTCGTTGATCCGGGTGTATTTCCACTCTTCGTGCTTTACGGTAGGGATACCGGTTTGTTCAAAGGCGCTGAACGCCCCGTCGCGCAAGGTTTTCAGACTGGAATCCAGCTGGTTTTCCTGCAATTGTTCAAAACGCTCTTTAAAATATGTGATCGTATCCATTGTTTGATTTGAAAATTTGTGAATTTGAGAATTTGAAGATGAAACAACCCTGTGGTCTGTACATTTTCAAATTTTCAAATTACCTCATTAGCACATTTGTTTACGCTACTTCGCTTTTTATAAAATCATATCCTCTTTCTTCCAGTTCGTAGGCCAGCTCTTTGGTGCCTGATTTTACGATGCGCCCGTTGTACAATACGTGCACAAAATCAGGAACGATATAATCCAGTAAGCGCTGGTAGTGGGTAATCACCAATATGCCATTTTCAGGCGTGCGTAATTTGTTCACCCCGTTGGCCACGATGCGGATGGCATCGATATCCAAACCCGAATCGGTTTCATCCAGGATCGCCAGCCTGGGTTCCAGCATGGCCATCTGGAAAATCTCGTTCCGTTTTTTCTCACCGCCGGAGAAGCCTTCGTTCAGGGAACGACTTAGCATGGATTGATCGATCTCTACCAGTGCCATTTTCTCTTTCATCTTTTTCAGGAAAGAAACGGCGTCCAGTTCGTCCTGTCCGCGGTATTTGCGGATCTCGTTCACCGCGGTTTTCATAAAATTGGTAGTGCTTAAACCCGGTATCTCAACAGGGTATTGAAAACTTAAGAAGATGCCTTCGCCGGCACGCTGCTCCGGAGCCAGTTCTAAAAGGTCTTTGCCTTCAAAGGTTACGGAGCCGCCGGTTACTTCATAATCCTGCTTGCCCGCCAATACAGAGGCCAGCGTGCTTTTGCCCGAACCGTTGGGCCCCATGATAGCGTGCACTTCACCCGCCTTTACGTCTAAATTGATCCCTTTTAAAATTTCTCTGCCTTCAATACCTGCGCGCAGGTTTTCTATTTGCAACATTTTTATTTCTTGTTTTATATTTCTATAGATGTGTTGGTCTTATGGACCAATTTTTTGTGTTGTAACGTTGTTGGGGTTTGTACTGCTGCACAAGTGTGCGACGCAAGAATGCTGATAGTAGTACCGGCGCCGATCTAATAACGATTAAACCTGGAACCAGTAACCTGAAACTTGCAACTATCCAACTGATCCTTCCAGGCTGATCGCCAGCAGCTTTTGCGCTTCCACTGCAAACTCCATCGGTAACTGGTTCATTACTTCTTTTGCAAACCCGTTGATGATCAGGGCTACGGCTTTTTCCGTATCGATGCCCCGCTGGTTGCAATAGAAGATCTGGTCTTCACCGATCTTGGAAGTAGTGGCTTCGTGCTCTACCACACCCGTATTGTTTTTTACCTCGATATAAGGGAAGGTATGTGCCCCGCATTTATCGCCTAATAATAAGGAGTCGCACTGCGAGAAGTTACGCGCGTTGGAGGCGTTCTTGCCCACACGCACCAGGCCGCGGTAGCTGTTCTGACTTTTACCGGCAGAAATACCTTTGGATACAATACGGCTTTTTGTGTTTTTGCCGATGTGCAACATTTTGGTGCCTGTATCTGCCTGCTGAAAATTATTGGTAACGGCTACGGAATAGAATTCGCCGGTAGAGTTATCGCCCTGCAGGATCACGCTGGGGTATTTCCAGGTGATGGAGGAGCCGGTTTCTACCTGTGTCCAGGATATTTTTGAATTGATCCCTTTACAAATGCCCCGCTTGGTTACAAAATTGTAAATACCGCCTTTACCTTCTTTATCGCCGGGGTACCAGTTTTGCACCGTTGAATATTTTACTTCGGCATTGTCCATCGCCACGATCTCTACAATGGCCGCGTGGAGCTGGTTCTCATCCCGCATGGGTGCGGTACAGCCTTCCAGGTAACTTACATAAGCGCCTTCTTCGGCAACGATCAGCGTCCGCTCAAACTGGCCGGTATTTTCGGCATTGATACGGAAATAGGTCGAAAGCTCCATTGGACAACGAACACCCTTTGGAATATAGCAGAACGAACCGTCGCTAAACACTGCTGAGTTCAGGGCGGCGTAAAAATTATCGGTTACCGGCACTACAGAAGCCAGGTATTTGCGCACCAGTTCCGGGTGCTCCTGGATCGCTTCGCTGATAGAGCAGAAGATGATGCCCAGTTCGCCCAGCTGTTCTTTAAAGGAGGTGCCGATGGACACGCTGTCGATCACTGCATCTACTGCAACGCCGCTAAGGCGTTTTTGCTCGTCGAGGGAAATGCCCAGTTTTTCGAATGTTTTGATCAGCTCAGGATCTACTTCATCCAGACTTTTAGGCTTTATTTTTTGTTTGGGAGCCGCATAATAAATAATGTCCTGGAAATCGATAGTAGGGTAGCTGAGGTTGGCCCAGTGCGGCGG
>JAGIAQ010000214.1 GCA_017744795.1 Niabella sp.
GGCTACGTTTCAATAACGAAAACCCCCGTTTCCTGTTTTTACCGGACAGCAGTGATTTTTTATTTCTTATTCTATATTTCCTACCCGCTCCAACCTTCCCGGTCCAGACTGCGGTACTGGATGGCTTCTGCAAGATACTCTGGTTTGATGATTTCCGATCCTTCAAGATCGGCAATTGTCCTGGAAACTTTCAGGATCCTGTCGTAAGCCCTTGCTGAAAGGTTCAGTTTTTCCATAGCTCTTTTTAACAACGCCTGTCCGATGGTATCAATAACAACAATTTCTTTTAACTGCCTGCTGCTCATTTGGGCATTGCAGTAAATACCCTGTGCATCTTTATAGCGTTCTGCCTGGATGTCCCGGGCGCGGATCACTCGTTCCCGGATCTCTGCAGAACCTTTCTCTTCTTTTTTAACTGACAACTCACTGAATGGTACAGGCGTTACTTCCACGTGCAGATCGATGCGGTCCAGCAATGGCCCCGAGATCTTGTTCAAATATTTCTGAACCGCTCCGGGCGGACAGGTACATTCGCGTTCCGGGTGATTGTGAAACCCGCAGGGGCAGGGATTCATGGAAGCGATCAACATAAAACTGGCGGGAAAATCGATGGCCATTTTTGCCCTTGAGATCGTAACGCGGCGTTCTTCCATTGGCTGTCGCATTACTTCCAGCACGGCTCTTTTAAACTCTGGCAGCTCATCCAGGAACAAAACCCCGTTATGAGCCAGTGAAATTTCGCCAGGTTGCGGGTTGCCGCCACCGCCCACCAAAGCCACATCGGAAACCGTATGGTGAGGCGAGCGAAAAGGCCGCCGGGAAATGAGTGTTGCATTCTCCGGTAATTTGCCTGCTACCGAATGGATCTTTGTGGTTTCCAATGCTTCCTGCAACGTTAACGGGGGAAGAATGGTGGGCAGTCGCTTTGCCAGCATGGTTTTACCGGCACCGGGAGGTCCAATCAGGATGGCATTGTGTCCGCCGGCGGCTGTAATTTCCATGGCCCGTTTTATATTTTCCTGCCCCTTTACATCTGCAAAATCGATCTCAAAATCGTACTGCGAATGAAAAAACTCATCCCGTGTATCCACTACCACTGGTGCCAGGCCGTTTTCCCCATCTTCAAAAAAACGGATCAGTTCATTAATATCCGACACCCCATAAACGTCCAGGTTATTGACGATGCCGGCCTCCCGGGCATTGACCTTTGGCACTATAAGTCCTTTAAAACCCTGTTTACGCGCCTGTATAGCTATGGGCAATGCACCTTTTATCGGGCGCACGACACCATCGAGGCTCAGTTCCCCCATGATCACATAATGTTCCAATGCCGCTGCATTTTTCATTTGTTCCGATGCAGCCAGGATGCCTATGGCAATAGGAAGATCAAAAGCAGTACCGCTTTTTTTAATATCTGCCGGCGCCAGGTTCACCACTATTTTGGTGCGCGGCATTTCAAATCCATTGGTCTTAAAAGTGCTTTCCACGCGCTGCAGACTTTCCTTTACGGCGTTATCCGGCAGTCCAACGATCATAGGATCTTTTCCGGAACCCATCCAGTTTACTTCCACAACAATAGGTATCGCTTCAACGCCATAAACCGCACTACCATTAACTTTCACCAGCATGATATGAAGATACGTTATTTTAAATGGCTCTGTTTTATTGACGCCTGTTTTTCATTCACAGGGCCTCCCAATTATTTTCATTCAACCCGGCTTCGATAGCCTCATTGTCTATCGCCGGGTTCCATTCTTTTATTATTCGTCCATCCAGTTGCCCCATTTGCCCGACAGCCGGCGCGCCTGCCTGCCCGTGCCAGATGACACTTATACAGGCATCACCGCTCACAGGGCAAACAGCTTTACTGTCTTCCAGCAATACTTTTCCGCCATGTGAAAGCGTTACGCGTTCATAAAAATTGATCCACTGCTGCACCACCGGTTTGCAGGGCCGGTTATTCATTTTAGCACAGGCGCCAAAACTGTTATTTTTAAAGGTTGCGCCGGTGTCCTTCGTTGTGGCGATTAATTTTTTTGCGCCGCCATCATTGGCGATCTCCTTCTGATGCGACTTTACGGATAGCGCATCGGGGACTGTTCCATACCGGCATTTACAAACAGCGCCCTGCACCAGAACATGTTTTTCATTCATCATTACAGGTATTTATTTTTATTTGCCAGGATCTTGTTGCGCCACCCGGTTCTCCTAATTCGATGTTCGCGTCAATCTTTCTAATACAATAAACGGCCGGGTCCAATTTATAAAGACCTTTTAAGAATCCCTGAACAGATAATTCGTTCCGGACTGCGGTCTCTCCAGTGTCTTTCCCATAGAATAGTGCACCATAGGTTCTTGGGTCGATACAAGTTGCATCAATGGACATTTCAACCCAATCCGCTCCGACGGCTTTTATGGTTTGACTTCCATTAAATAATACCGCCTCCGCACCAGGGATCAGGGGCAAGCTAAATTCGCGATCGGAAGCTGCCGTCCATCGATCATCGATCAAAGAGAAATGCAGGTTCAAAAACAGGTCTTCTTTATAAATTTTCCGGAGCCGCGCCGGGCTTTCCAAAACAGTTTCCGTTTGCTGTAGTACCATTGCGGCAACAGGTCCTTCAAACTCAAGCAATAAGCGCTCCTTTATCGTAAGCCAGTTTTTAATAAGTGCCTCCCTATTGCCAACTTCCCATTCGTTATCCCTTTGAAAAAGCTGCACCGGGTAAAAACATTTGCCCGAAACGGAAGCCAGCTCCAGGAACGGATCCACAGTATTAACAGGCGCCAATATTCTGTTATACAGTATTCCTTTTCGACCTGCCTCATCTTTGGCCAGTGTATTTAAATGAATCGTTGCAGTGAATTGCTCCTGCGATCCATCGCCGGTGCGCACACTATAATCATAACAAAAGTTCTGACCAGCGGGCTGGTGCTCCAGCCACTGCTGGTAAAACGGGAGGAGTTGATATTGTGTAGTGTTTGTCATAAATAGCGTTATTGATGAATTAAAAACATTAAGAATTAAGAGGCATGAAGCGGGTTTGGGAATATAATTAATTCTCCAGCAACTTCTTTAGGGCCTCGTTTCTCTCTGATATTCTTTCTTTTCAACTTTGTCGGCCAATACTTCCCTACAAACCCGCGGATTCAGAACTTTTTTACTATTATTTTGCTGCACACAAGTATTATATGCCTGGATGCCAAATTTCTCA
>JAGIAQ010000215.1 GCA_017744795.1 Niabella sp.
GGGAAGGGCCTGACGGCTCGCGCCTGCTGACCTTTTATTCGAGTATTTATGGTACGGCAGTGGGGCCGGGCTGGTCATCAAAATGGGGCGGCGACGACCATTTTGTAGGGCATGGATTATTGCCGCCGGCGGACTGGCCTTATCCCGTTTGGCCGGCAATTTTTGTAACACTTGATAACAGCGGCCCGCCCAAGGCAAAAGATGTAAAAGCGCTTTTTGAGGAGGCGAAGAAAAAACTGCCGGGTGTAAAAATACGCGTGGGATCGATGGATGATTTTGCAAAAGCCCTTTTGGCGGCACACCCAACCTTGCCGGTTGTTAAAAATGAAATGCCGGACACCTGGGTACATGGTATCATGTGCGACCCCGGTGGCGTAAAGCTGTCAAGACAGGCGGCGCCTCTGCTTGTTGCCGATGAGCTGTTGAATACGCAATTGAAAAATTGGGGGTTACCGGTGCAATCTGTTGCAGATTCCATCGCAAGGGCTTACGAGTTGATGGCCTTATACGCCGAACATACTTGGGGCGGCGCGGGCTCCGTAGATCAATATGGAGACGCATTTAAAAAAAGGCCCCCGGCTGCCGATGCCGACCGGGAAGCTTCCTGGGAAGATAAAACAGATTATGTGCGCGGAGCATGGGAGATAGCAAGCAGGCTTAAAACAAAAAATTTAAAAGAACTGGCCAAGGCCGTGAAGTGCGCGCCCGGCCGGGTTATTGTTTATAATCCGCTGCCCTGGCAGCGAAGTGCTGTCATCGATGCAGGTGATCAATCCATTTTTGTAAAAAATATTCCTGCGGGCGGTTATACAACGGTTCGGCTTTCGGGTAAAGAGATTGCTAAGGTTGTTGCTGGTAATATCATAGAGAACCAATTTTATAAAATAACTTTTGATGCAAACAAAGGCGCCATTCAGTCTTTGATTGAAAAGCGTACCGGGCGTGATTGGGCGGCGGGTATATCCGGAACCCAAACAGGCCAGTATTGCAATGAACGGTTTACTTATGAGCAAACGGTAAAATATGTAAAAGACTATCAGCAAAACCGCGCCGGAGACTGGCTGCATCCGGGTTTATATAAGCCGGGCATGGTTTCTGAAAAAATAATTCCTTACCGAATGGCCTCCCCGGCCAAAGGAAAATTAAGCATTGAAACGACGCTGCTAAAACAAACGGCCCTGTTGGAAATGCCGGCGGATACGGCCCGTCATTTACCGGCATCAACGCTTAAAGTAACACTTTTTGATAACCAGCCGTATGTCGATCTTGAAGTAACGATACTGAATAAGGCAAAAGACAACTGGCCCGAAGCCGATTGGCTGGCCCTTCCGTTCAATATTAAAGACCCTCTTTTTAAGGTGTATCGTCCGCTCGGTATTATGGATCCGGCAACTGATATACAAACCGGAGCCAACAGGAATCTCTATTCTGTTGGCCAGGGCGTTACCCTTACGGATGCACAGGGAAACGGTGTGGCCGTGTGCCCCGTAGATCATCCGCTGATTAGCCTTGACACGCCGGGCTGCTGGAAATTTTCACTGGACTTTGTGCCCAAAAAACCAATCGTCTACATCAATTTGTACAACAATCAGTGGAATACCAATTACCGGTACTGGTATCCGGGTACCTGGAGCTCTCATGTGCGCATCTGGACATTCAACAAAACCACACCAAAGGATGACGTGATGGCGGTACGGGCGTTGGAAGCCCGATACCCGCTGCAGGTAACAAACCCGGACAATACTACAGGCCGGTTACCTGCGGAACAAACTGGTATAATGCTGTCACGGAAAGGAATATTGATCACGGCATTTGGAGCAGATCCGGATGGGAACAAAGGCACATTGCTGCGTGTATGGGAAATGGCGGGCAAAACCGCTCCCGTTATCATTTGCTTGCCAGGGCATCATCATTTTACCCGGGCCATGCCGGTAAACCTTCGCGGAGTGGTGGCAGGAAGTAGCATAAAGATCATCAATGGAAAATTCAGCGCCCCGGTAAAAGCGTTTGGGCCTGCTAGTTTTATTTTAGAATAAACAAAAAAATATGAAGGATAAGAACCCTATTCTTTCTCATGATACAGCCGCATCCACCGGCGATAAAAAGTTTATTGCATTGGCAAGTTTTGTGGCGGCGCTGGGTGGTTTGTTATTTGGTTTTGATACGGCCATTATTTCAGGGGCCATTCCTTATATCCGCAATTATTTTCAGCTGGATGAATATATGCTGGGCTTTACCGTAAGTTCTATTTTAGTTGGATGCGCCATCGGCGCGCTGCTGGCCGGCAATATAGCAAACCGCTATGGACGAAGGTTGACGCTTATTGTGTGCGCCCTTCTTTTTGCCCTTTCGGGGATCGGATCGGGATTGGCTCATGAACTAAGCAGCTTTATTGCCTTCCGGTTACTGGGCGGGCTGGGGGTAGGGGCCGCCGCCATGGTTTCACCTATGTATATTGCTGAAATTGCACCTCCAAAGCAACGAGGGCGCCTGGTGTCATTTTACCAGCTGGCGATTGTATTCGGAATCCTGGTGGCCTATTTTACCAATTATATTTTCGACGGAGCAGGCGCCAACAATTGGCGCTGGATGTTCGCTTCACAAGCCCTGCCTTCCTTGTTATTTTTCCTGCTATTGCTCCTGGTTCCGGAAACCCCTCGATGGCTGGTGATGAAAAATAAAGATCATGCAGCCAGAGCAATTCTACAAAAGATTTCCGGGGCCGCAACGGCGGATAAAGAACTGGAGCAAATGAAAAACAGCTTCCGGGATATGGAGAAGAGCTCTGCAAAAACATTATTCAGCAAGCCCTACAAAACAGTGTTGTTTATAGGCATATTGATGGCCGTATTTCAACAGGTTACCGGTATTAATGCGATCATTTATTATGCCCCGGTAATTTTCAGGGAAACAGGGCTCGATGGGGCTTCATCGCTGACGCAAACTATCGGTATCGGCGTAGTAAATATTATTGCTACATTAATTGCCATCGGACTGGTAGATAAATTGGGTCGTAAAAAATTGCTGGTGGCAGGCAGCTTCCTGATGATGCTTGCTCTTGTGGGTATCGGGCTTTGTTTTCAGTTTCATTATTTCGATCATTACTTCGTGTTGATTTTTATGCTCCTGTATGTAGCGGCTTTCGGCGCTACGCTGGGTGCCGTAGTATGGGTATACCTGTCCGAAATTTTTCCCAACCGTATCCGCAGCA
>JAGIAQ010000216.1 GCA_017744795.1 Niabella sp.
GCTTCGCCCTGCAATCGACCTACAAGCGGGTCGACCCCAAGACCATGCAGGACGTGCCGGTGCGGCTCGACACCCTGCAGCTCGATCTCGGCCTGATCGGGCCGGCGGCGGGCGGCGAGTTCGTGCAGAACAACTTCCACAAGCTGATCGGCGTGGCGACCGCCAACGGCTGGGCCAACCAGCTGCACAACGAGCCGACGATCGGCCTCACCTTCGAGCGGCGCTGGCGGACCGGCCACGGCGTCGTGTTCGAGGATCCAAAGCTCGAGTACGACATCGTACCCCGTATCGGCGTCGCGCTCGGCAACGCTGCGACCTACGCCAGCGTCGGCGGCACGATCCGCATCGGCAAGGATCTGCGCAACGACTTCGGCCCGCCGCGCGCCCGCCCGGCGTTGCCGGGATCGGGGGGCTTCGTTGGAAAGGGCTTCGGCTGGTATTTTTTCTTCGGCGCCGGTAATTTTCTCTTCGTATTCTTTTAATTCAGGGGTGATGTAGCGTTCTGCGCTGGTGAGGGTTTGCTTGCGTATCCAGCTGGCCGGCACTTTGTCTTTGTGAATATTGGTTACTTCCAAATAGTAGCCAAACACATTATTGAAGCCGATCTTAAGCGAGCTGATGCCTGTTAGCTCTGCTTCTTTTGCCTGTAAGCGGGCCAGGTAGGCCTTTCCGTCCTGGGAGATCGTTCTCAGTTCATCCAGTTCGGGGAGCACACCCGCCTGTATCATTCCGCCTTTTGCTGCTACAGCCGGTGGGTTTTCAATAAGGATATTGCTTATTTTATCAGCGATGGCTGGGCAGGGATCCAATGCAGCGCCCATTTGTTTCAAATAAGCCTGTTGTTCTGATGCACAAAGCTGTTTGATGATAGCTACCTGCTGCAGTCCTCTGGCGAGTTGCAGTACTTCCCTGGGATTGATCTTTTTTGTGGGGATCTTTGCCACCAGGCGTTCAATATCGCCGCATTGTTTGATAGCCTGTGTTAAAGACTGACGCAGATCTGTTGCTTTGATCAATAGTTCCACAACATCCAGCCGCTCATTTATTTTTTGAATATCGATCAGCGGAAAGATCATCCAGCGCTTTAATAAACGGGCGCCCATGGGGGAGGTGGTAGTATCCAAAACGCTGATAAGCGTATGTTGATCGGGCCCGCCGCCCATCAGCTCCAGGTTGCGGATGGTAAATTTATCCATCCATAGAAAATCATTTTTACGGATGCTTTCAATAGCGGTGATGTGCTGGAGGTTGGGATGCTCGGTGTCTTTCAGGTAATGGATCAGGGCGCCTGCGGCAATAAGGCCCAGGTCTGATGCTTCAATGCCAAAGCCTTTCAGCGAATGCGTTTGAAAATGTTTTAACAACAGATCCTGTGCATAGGAGGCGTCAAAGATCCATTCATCTAACGTATAGATATATGTTTTACCGCCAAAATATTCTTTGTATTTTTTTTGCTGATGGCGCTGAAAGATCGTTTCTGACGGATTAAAGCTTTGCAGCAATTTATCAGCATATTCTTTGTCGCCTTCGGCGATAAAAAACGCGCCGGTTGAAAGATCCAGAAATGCAAGTCCGAACTGATCCTCTGCGGTAAAATGAATGCCAGCCAAGAAGTTGTTGTTTTTATGCTCCAGCAGTTTATCGTTAACTGCCGTGCCCGGCGTTAGCATTTCGGTAACGCCCCGTTTTACAATTCCTTTGGCTTGCTTAGGGTCTTCCAGCTGATCGCAGATGGCCACGCGGTAACCCGCTTTTACCAGTTTATGCAAATACGTATCCAGGGAATGATGCGGAAAGCCCGCCAGGTCCAGCGAGGCTGCGGCGCCATTGTTCCGTTTGGTAAGGGTAATGCCCAGCACCTGCGCGGCTATAACGGCATCCTGGCCAAAAGTTTCATAGAAATCGCCCACACGAAACAAGAGTATTGCGTCCGGGTATTTCTGTTTGATCGCTTTATGCTGCTGCATCAGCGGGGTATCCTGCGGGTCGTTTTTTACTTTGGCCATTGAGCGCAAAAATAGGGCAAACGCACATTTTTTTGGATCGAAAATGACGATCGTTTTACACAGGCCTGCTGCTTTTGTGTCAATAAAATGCCTGATTTTTAACTGTTTTGGCTCGAATGGCATAATTGTTGGTTACTACCTATATAAAATATTTAGTTTATGAAAAAGCTATTGATCTTTACCGTAGTGCTTACTACGATGGCGTTAGGTGCGCAGGCACAAACTCAGAAAGGCTATTATTTGATAGGAGGTAGTTTAGCAACCATTGGAGGAAATACCAACGAAAGGAGTTTTAGTATGAATATTACTCCAAAAGCAGCCTGGTTTATACAGGATAACCTGGCTTTAGGTGGTGAAGTAAGTTTGGGCTTGAAAGCCGGAAGAGCCCAAAGCCCCAGTTTTAATTATTTTGTAGGTCCATTGGCGCGTTATTATTTTGGACATGATGAGATCAACACACCGAAACAAACCCGTGCTTTTGCGGAAGCGAATGCCGGGGTTAGTGGCGCCAATGGCGGCGGTAAATCCACAAACGGATTTGGTGCCGGAATCGGCCCTGGGGTTGCATTTTTCGTGAATCAGAATATTGCATTAGAAGCGCTTGCTAAGGCAAATATTATTACAGGTGCAGGTAATAATGGCGTTGCATTTGCTCCTGAATTGAGTTTGGGATTTCAAATTTTCCTGCCATCGTCCAAGCTGAAAGCGATCCGGGACGATATAAAAAAGTAAGTTGGGCTATAGCAAAAAGATTGAGCCGCTCTGTTCAGGGCGGCTTTAATTTTTTACAGCCACAAACATAGTGCGATTGAAAGATTGAGTATAGTTATCGGGAACCAGGTCACCTGTAAAATTAAATTGTTCAAAGACATGGGTAAACCCTACACTATGCAGTACCTGCGTGAGCTCCTTTTTGCATAACCAGAAAGAGCGGTCGTTGTTGTAGGAAGCCCACAGCATTTTTTCAATGCCTGATTTTGCGGTGCTTTGATTCCATTCCTTATACCACCGGCCCCGGTAACCCTCATTGGTCGTGATGGGCGAGAGCCGGTAATTTTTTTGTCGTTCCAAAAAATGGGTTCTCTTTTGGATGGGCGCCAGCAGGTAGTTGTTGATAGGCCCGAGGCTGTAC
>JAGIAQ010000217.1 GCA_017744795.1 Niabella sp.
GAAGAAACGCCGCAACAGGAAAATTCAACAGG
Organism: Niabella sp.; assembly: GCA_017744795.1. Classification (GTDB taxonomy): domain Bacteria; phylum Bacteroidota; class Bacteroidia; order Chitinophagales; family Chitinophagaceae; genus Niabella. Next base: position 33 of record JAGIAQ010000217.1, read on the forward strand.
GGCGACTTGTAAACCCCGCTACCAACCCTAAACATTTCTCATGTATAATACGGAGTAAGCAGTCTTGTTTGCTCCTTTTTTTATTTATGAGCATCCCGACTTAGGTCGATTTAACAATTTCTTCATTACAGCAATTGTAACAAATAGATAGAAACTGCGACTTTTCAATGAGCGCTATTGTCAACGTTTATTCGATCCGCAATTCAATTGATATGAAACAGGCAGCATATAGTTCATCAAAGTTTTTCACCCGACGAAATCTGCAGTTCGCCCCATTTATACGGCAATTTGCCACAAAGTGCTTGACGCCGGCTTAAAGCGATACTATTTTTGAATTAACAAAGCAATCAACATATTTAACTTATAAAAATAAAAAAAAATGAAACTCCTTATTCTCTCTGCCGCTCTTGCTTTAGGTCTTAATGTAATGGCCTCCACAACCGCAAATCCTTCCGTTAATCCAAAGGTTTTAAAAACCTTCAACCTGGTTTTTACCAATGCGCAAAACGTGCAATGGAGCACTACCAAAGAGTACAATGAAGCCAGCTTCAATTCCGGAATGATCAAAACACGTGCAATAATCGATAACAACGGCAAACTGATCCGCACCATCCGTTATTATGGAGAAAGCAACCTTCCCTCAAATATTCTTTATAAGGTCAGGAAAAAATACGACGGAAAAGAAATTTACGGTGTTGCCGAAGTAGCCACTGAATCGGCTACTGAGTATTTTATCATCATCCGGGATAGCAAAAATATTTATAAAGTAACAGCAGACAACAGCGGGGATCTTATTCAAACTGACAAGCTAAAAAGAGCTGATCTTTAGTCCGCCTAACGCAGTACCATTTCTCATGTATATAATACGGAGTGAGCAGTCTTGTTCGCTCCTTTTTTAATTTATAACAAAGGGAGCTACTGCCAGTACATCATCCCAGGCCATTAATAAATCAGCCCCGCGACCGGTTTGTTTGAACACCATCGTAAAGTATTCCGTCCTGGGATTGCCGGTAGTGGCGGCAATTTCAATTCTTTGAAGATCTTTGGTGGGATCCTGTTTTAATCCCCAATTGTCAATATTGCTGCTCAGCACCAACGTCCAGTTTTTTTCATGCGGAATAACGTAAAGTGTATACCGGCCGGGGGCTATTTTTCTGCCACTCAAGGTCACCGCTTTAAACACATCCAGCTCGGTGGCTTCATTAGCTCCCAGTCGCCAGGGTTCGTTATACTTCAAAATACCATTAAATAAACTGCGGCCCTGCAAATGAGGGCGGCTATAAATGACCCGCATTACCGGTGGAGCAACCATTTTGCCCGCCAGCTTCTCGAGCGGATAGTGGACGGGAAAATAGCTCATATCCATTGGTGAAACATCTACCGGTTCGTAGGGGCTGCCGGTATTGGCCGGTTGTGCCGGCTGCCGGACGGTAGTTACAGACTGTTTTTCAGGCCCGGTATTTTCTGCTTTCGGCTGGCGGTTACAGGCAATAAAAAGCAAAACAAACAACACGCTCATTCCATACTTTAAACAATTCATTCGTAACAATTAAAAATTAATAGGAAGGGATGCTTTTTTCTGATCCCATTCCACTACCAAGTTAACTTTAGAACCGCTCTTCTCAAAATTAATTGTCAGTGATTCTATCAGGTCCTTTACCTCCTCAACCGGCGCAGTGGCGCGCACTACGTCTTTAGCGCTGTCGTAATTGAAAGCTCCCCAGGCATCGGTGTCTTTGTTAATGATAAACGTCCATTCCTTTTCATTAGGTATGCAATACATGGTATAACGTCCTGCAGCAATTTTTTTACCATTTACGGTTACCGGGGTAAAAAAATCAATTTCTGTTGCTTCGTTCGCCCCAAGACGCCACACTTTTCCATAGGGAACCAGGTCTGACCCGAAGATGGGGCGGTTGTTTTTTGCCGGGCGGCTGTAAATAACCCGCATCCGCAGTGGTTCATTTAGCCCCCGTATTTTCTTCGAAGGGTAGTCTACCGGGTAATAGATCTGGTCCATGGGCGATTTATCAACCGGTATCCACGACTGGCTTTGAGCCGAAAAGCAAAGTGTCATTGCTATAAAACTTGCAAACAGATATCTCATCATTTTATTATTTTATCAAATTCTTGTTTCGTAAAAGATTTCAGGTCTTTCCAGAAAAGATCATATTGCTCTTGCAGGAATTTTTTGTTTGCTAAAAAAATCCGCTCCGCGGGATGGCTGTCTGTCAGGTATTGCGCCCTTCGTACCAACCCGGCGAAGCTTTTAAATATCCCGGATGTAGTCCGGTAGCCATACAACCAGTTCTGCGTTTTCATGTAATGAAATAGCTGCTGAAACGGTTTGGGCAATAGCTCAAAATTCCGGTCAAGCACCTGGTAGGATCTTTGAGCAAATGTCCAAAGATCCTTTTCTGAAAATTCCTGCGGGTCATTTGCCAAAAAGTAATCATAGACCACATCCATAAATGCCCCGCTATACAGGCGATAATCATTGCGAAACACTTGCTTGGCCGCCAGGGTGGCGGGATGATTATCTGTAAAGCTATCAATACTTCGATGCAATTGAATACCGGCACGAATAGCCGCAGGATATTCAAATTGCTTGTTCCCCTTCACAAAATCACTAATCAGGTTGCCTGTCAGTACCGCTTCATCGTCAAACGACAGGTATGCGTGCGCCAGGAAGTTCATAGTGCAAAAATAACGATAAGGGAGGAATGATATTCTGGTTACTGGTTACCGCAGAACGCTGAACGCTGAATGCGTAACGGATCTCCGATTGACCATTGACTATTCAATGTCGTTTACTTAAGCTTGCAGACCAGATCTTCTTGTGGCCCCTGCAAAGGGCGGCGCATTCATTAACTATAACATCTTTTGTAAAAGCAATTGTTGATAGC
>JAGIAQ010000218.1 GCA_017744795.1 Niabella sp.
GTATAATAACGGTAGTGCCGCCGTCCGGCATCTTGATGAGCTTGATCACTTTAGCAACCGTGCCCACGGGCTCCAGGTCGGCGGGTTCCGGATTTTCCTGGTTACTGTCTTTTTGCGCCACCACACCAATGAATTTATTGCCTTTATAAGCCTCATTCACGGCAAGAATGCTTTTATCTCTTCCAACAGTTATGGGTAAAACAACTCCGGGAAATAAAACAGTATTTCTTAAGGGTAATAATGCGATCTCGTCTGGCAGCTCATCCAGGTGCTCATCTCCTTCACTTTCATTCAGCGGAATAATTGGCATAAAATCCATTTCATCTTCCGGCTTCAGGTTTATTTCAAATTTCATAATTGTATATAACAGGACAAACTGACACAACCCAGGGGCGATGCCAGCGATTTATTTTCGAATCACAGAATAGGACAATAGTGATGCCACAATATAAATGGGTGCAAGATTGTCAATTTTCACCTGCGAAAATAAAAAAACCGGGGAAGATAGTGTGCTTCCCCGGCCGGATTTATTTACGAAAACGTAAATGATGAAAGGTGAATGGTCAATAGTGAAGGCAACGCAGAAGACTTTTTCGTGAAGCGTCAAACCTCAGATACCCAATGCATAACGCTGAACGCTTAATGTGCAATGCCCGGATATCCAACCGAAAATGCCAGCTGAATACAGAACGGTTGCTAACGGCAAACGTGAAATAGCAAACCTCAAACAGATTGTGTACCTGTTACAGCAACGTTAACCGTAAGTCAGAAATTTCAAATTAAAAATAGGAAATGAGGAGATTCGTTTAGAAGATCGCGAAGCCCACGGCTACCTGTATCGCCTGGCTTTTCCATTTTTCCGAATTGCCAATATCGTTAATGTTGCTCATGCCCGCTACGTATCGTGCTGATACCCGGAACTTCATTAGTTTCAGCTGGAGGCCGGCTACAAAGGCAAAATCGCCATGTTTAAACGCATTTCCGACGTTTTGAAACAGGGTACTGTCCTTGCTCTTAACTACGCTGAACTGCGGCCCCGCCTGGAGGTGCAACGGTCCGGCCAGCTTGTAATCCAGCAGGATGGGGATCGACAAATAATTCAGTTTGGCCTTGCGCTGGCTGGAGCTGAGCGGATGAAGAGGGTCGTTGTAATTATCGGATACCGTGGCGGTAGTTTGATTAAAAAGCAACTCAGGATTAACACTGAATTTTTCACTGGCTTTAATTTCGGCAAAAGCGCCTGCCAGGTAGTTGAATTTAAATTCCTGGTTAAATGATTTACCGTCTATTTTGGTAAGATTGGTTCCCACTTTTACACCCAGGTGAAACTGGGCATTGGCTACACAATAGCTGGCTAAGAGGGCGAAGGCGAAGAGGATCTTTTTTGAATGGTTCATTATCAATTCATTAAATAAAATAAGGGACTAAAAGTAGTATGAAAATCTTTATGAGACAGATTAATTTTTAATAGGCTCCCGCAGATAATCGCAGATTTTTTCGCTGATTGGCGCAGAAAAATTAATCTGCGGGAACTTTACGTCAGGTAAGCTCAAACACCGTGATCTCCGGCAAAATGCCCACCCTGCCCGGATAGCCGATAAAACCATATCCCCGGTTCACATAAAGTTTTTGACGCCCTTTTTCATATAAACCGGCCCATTGCTTATAAACATATTGTACCGGACTCCACCGGAACCCCGGTATTTCCACCCCGAACTGCATGCCGTGGGTATGCCCACTCAGCATCAGGTCTACGTCAGGATATTTTTTATTCACCTCGCTGTCCCAATGCGAAGGGTCATGACTCATCAGGATTTTAAAAGGATAATTTTCAGTGCCCTTCATCGCCGCCGCCATGTTGCCGTAGGAGTGAAACCGGGCTTTTCCGCTGATATTCTGCACACCGATCAACCCGATCTGTGCCCCGTTTTTTTCCAGGGGCAGGTGTTCATCCAGCAATAGCCGCCAGCCCATTTGCCCGTGAATGGCTTTCAGGTGGTCAAGGTTGGCATTCTTTTCCGCGGCGCTGCTCCAGGAATGATAGTCGCCGTAATCATGATTCCCCAGGGTAGAATACACGCCCATCGGAGCTTTCAGCCTGCTAAAGCTGTCGATATATTCTTTCATCTCTGTGGCCATATTATTTACCAGGTCGCCGGTAAAAAGGATCACATCGGCATTTTCCTTCAGGATCATGTCAATGCCTCTGTTAACTGCGGCCTTATTGGTAAAACTACCGCTGTGCACATCCGAGATCTGGATCATTTTAAATCCCTTAAAAGCCACCGGCAGATTCGAAAAAGTAAGGGCGACCCGCTTAATTTTATAATTATATTTATTGCTGAAGCCATAAATAAGACTCGAAAAAAGGGTACCTCCAGCCGCAATGCCCAGCCAGGTAAGAAAGCCTGATCGGGAAATGGTTTCGCTGTCGGCGCCCGAAACCTCACTTACCTCGTTATTTGCCGAAAATAGTTTTCCGGCCGTCCACTGTGCAAGCCGGCGCAGGTCGTCCACAAGGAAAAACACTGCGGCCAGAATTTTTGCCAGGAATAAGGCGAAAACGATCGTAAAAAGTACCGTTCTGCCCGGTTGGCCGGTGTCTGAAGCGGGTAAACGGGGAACAATCAAAATAACGCTCAATGAAAATGCGGTCACCAGCCAGTAAATGCTGGCAAAAAGGACCCGGTTGCGGTGCGTGGAATACCCAAACAATGAAGATCGGATCGCTATAAATATATATAAGTCAACCAGGAGCACTATCAAAATCATGATCCACCACATTGAAGCATTGCGCATAAAATGATTTTTAATAAATCAAAGCTAAATAAATGTGGATAAAATTGATTGAAATGGCTTTTTATGGGGTTTAAGAATGCAAATACTTTACA
>JAGIAQ010000219.1 GCA_017744795.1 Niabella sp.
CATCAAAAACTATCATGTCACTAATAAAGAAATAGGCAATAAGATCATCTTCCTGCGCAAACTGGCGCGTGGCGGCAGCACGCACAGCTTTGGTATTCATGTAGCCAAAATGGCCGGCATGCCGCCAACACTCATTAACCGGGCGAACCAGATCCTCGAACAACTGGAGCATAAGCATGTTGATGAAAAAAACGCCAGTACTTCCATCAGCGAAAAAATAAAAGATATAACCAACCCGAAATTTCAATTATCGATATTTGACGTGCACAGTCAAACTTTTGACGATATCCGGCAACTGCTTACCGATATAGATATTAACCGGCTGACACCAGTAGAAGCGTTACTGAAGCTGCAGGAGATAAAAGGGAAATTACAATAACAAGTATATCTTTCGGTCAGATGTAACTTAAAAGATTAAAATGACAGAAAAAGAAAAGTGTGAACAAGGAATGCTCTATGCAGCTAACGACGAAGTATTAACAAACGAACGGTCTATTTGCAAAAACATCTGCCAGCAATATAATCAAACCGAATATTCAAACACCGAAAAAAGAAATGAGCTTCTTAGAAAAATAATCAAAAAAAACAAGCAGCATTTTGTAATTGAACAACCGTTCTGGTGCGACTATGGCTATAATATTGAGCTGGGTGAAAACTTCTATTCAAATCACAATCTTGTCATATTAGACTGCGCCAAAGTAACGTTTGGAGATAACGTATTAATAGGACCTAATTGCGGCTTCTATACAGCGGGGCATCCGGCAAATATTCAGCAAAGAAATGAAGGGCTCGAGTATGCCAAACCCATTACTATTGGCAATAATGTTTGGCTGGGCGGAAATGTAGTAGTGCTGCCGGGTGTAACAATTGGCGACAATACAATAATAGGGGCCGGAAGTGTTGTAACCCGAGACATTCCGGGCAACGTGGTTGCAGCGGGCAATCCCTGCCGCGTTTTAAAAGAGCAATATCTCCCCGTATTTCCGACTTTCCGGCATTGATGTGCTTTCGGCTTTTGATACGGCCACAAAGCGCGTCTCCTATTTTCGCATTTCTTTTGTTTCTTTGCACCATCTGAACAATATAAAACAAATGAAATTAGATATACTGGCTATTGGGGTGCACCCGGACGATGTGGAACTTTGTTGCGCGGGAACCCTTCTAAAAGAAATTCAATCCGGCAAAAAAGCAGGCATTATAGACCTTACCCAGGGAGAATTAGGCACCCGGGGCACAAAAGAAACCCGTTATAAGGAAGCTGCCGATGCGGCGCGGATCATGGGCGTAACCGTAAGGGAGAACCTGAAAATGCGGGACGGTTTTTTTAAAAATGATGAGGAGCACCAACTGCAGTTGATAAAAGTGATCCGCAAATACCAGCCCGATATTATACTGGGGAATGTATTGAACGACCGCCACCCGGATCATGGCCGCGCAGGGCATTTGATCAATGACGCCTGCTTTCTCTCCGGGCTTTCTAAAATAGAAACTTTTGATGATTCCGGTTCGCCGCAACAGAAATGGCGCCCTGCCTATTTCTTTCAGTATATGCAGGACTGGTTTCATGAGCCCAACCTCGTAATTGATATTTCCGGGGTCATCGATCTCAAAATGAAGGCGATAGAAGCCTATGCCACCCAATTTTACACCGGAGCCGCCCCCACGGGCGATGAGGAGCCTCAGACCTATATCTCCACACCCGATTTCAGAGAGAGCATTTTAGCCAGAAGCCGGATGCTGGGCAAGCGGATTGGGGTCAAATATGCGGAAGGATTATTGAGTACCAAGGTGATAGGAATGTCTGACCTGTCCGGCATCCTCCTGAAAGAGACCTGATAAACGTTAAAAAGACGTTCTTTATTTTATGAAATTTAATGAGGAAAGCTTATCCGTTTTAGCTAACTTTGCAGCCCGAAATATAATCATAAAAGTATTCTAACAATGGCTTTTCCAAAGTTTGCAACTCCTCCTCCCCCTTCTTTTCACACGGTTTTGAAAAACCGGGTTCACGATTATTTTGAACAAAAGGGAGTGCAAAGTACCGGAAATTTTCGCCTGTATTCGAAAGCCCTGTTCCTGGTTGCCGGTTTTCTTGCTGTATATATCCACCTTGTATTCTTTACCCCCGCTACTGCCTGGGCCGTAATCGAATGTTTATTGCTGGGCCTGTTTACATCAGCCATCGGGTTTAATATTATGCACGACGGAGCACATGGAAGTTTCAGCAGCAAGCCCTGGGTCAATACAATGGCCGCATCTTCTTTGAACTTTCTTGGTGCCAACACTTTTATGTGGAAGATGAAGCACAATGTGATCCACCATGCTTATACCAATATTGACGGAATTGATGATGACCTTGATGCCAAACCGTTTTTGCGGTTATGCGAATCGCAGAAGTTTCACAAAATGCATCGTTATCAGCATCTTTATTTCTGGTTAGCTTATTCTTTGCTTTATCTGTTCTGGATATTTTTCTCCGACTATAAAAAATATTTCACCGGCAAAGTAGGAGACATTCCTTTAAAGAAAATGAAACCCAAAGACCACCTTGTATTTTGGGGATTTAAATTATTGCATATTTTCCTTTTCGTGGCATTCCCCATTTATATGCTGGGTTTTGAGGATTGGGCTATGGGCTTCCTGATATATACCCTTTTTTCCGGATTTGTGCTCAGTATTGTTTTTCAGTTGGCTCATACAGTTGAAGACACGCATTTCCCGGTTGTAAACGAGCAGAATAATAA
>JAGIAQ010000021.1:0-38099 GCA_017744795.1 Niabella sp.
GGCGAAGGATATCCCTGTGCCAGCGCGCGCGCGCGTTCTTTTTCCATATAGGCGCCGCGCACCAGTTTTACCGCTAGTATAAAGCCCCGCTCTTCGGCAGCTTCATAACAATCTTTTAAAAACCGTAGCCGGTCGTGTCGATACAGCTGCACCGTATTATAAATGACGGGTTTGCTTTTATTAAAGGAATCCGACATTAAGATCGTCAAGGCATCCACAGGATCCTGGATCCATGTTTCTTCGGCATCGATCAGTACGCCCACATTTTTCTCGGCGGCCCGTTCACAGATCCGCAGTAGTCTTACCCGCACGCGGTGCCATTCTTCTTTTTCTTCTTTGCTAAGCTGCTCCAATACATATAGGTAGCGTTTGATCAGCGTGCCAGTTGCTGAGTTCATCTCCCGGTCGATTTTTTCCAGTAAAGAAAAACGGGAGAACCCGGTAACTTTTACGCTCATAAATGGGATATTGGGCTGTGTGGCTGCATAGTCGATCACTTTTATGAACTCATCGGCCGCATGCTCATATTCGCGGTCGCCGTCCTCCCCTCCTTCTACGCCGTAATCCAGGATCACCTGCACATTATACTGTCCCAATTTTTGAGCAACTTTTGCCGTTTCTTCCAATGTTTCACCGCCCACAAATTGCTTAAAAATGGTGTTCCGAACGATCCCTTTTATGGGCAACTTGTTTTTTATTGCCCAGGGAGTCAATCTTGTACCCACCTGCACCAATGCCGGCTGCCCCATCATGGCAAACAGCATTTTGGCCTTGCGGAGTTCTTTATCGGTTTTGTATTTAAATGCGAATTCTGTGTTATCAAACGATACGGGTGCGTTGTTGTCTTGCATATAACCAAAGAAATATCCCGCAAAGGTAAGGTAGGCTTTTTAAATTGCCCCCGTCCGTTTACTTTTGCAGCAAATTTCTAAAAATGGCAAAAAATCCTGCGGACAGTTTAATTGTGATGACAGAACTTGTTTTACCCAATGATACCAATACTTTTGGCAACCTTATGGGCGGGCGCCTGATGTACTGGATGGATATTGCCGCCGCCCTTTCGGCACAGAAACATGCCAACCTGCCGGTAGTTACGGCGTCCGTTGATAATATATCTTTTGAAAACCCGATCAAACTGGGCAACTCGGTCCACATTGAAGCAAAAGTTACCCGGGCCTTTAATTCTTCGATGGAAGTGCACATGATGGTGCATGGTGAAGACCTTGTGAACCGGTACCGTTATAAAAGCAACGAAGCGTACTATACTTTTGTAGGGCTGGATCCCTTCGGCAAACCGGCGGCAGTTCCTGCGCTGGAACCCGTTACAGAAGCCGAGCTCCGGCTTTTTGAAGGTGCTTTACGCCGCCGGCAATTACGACTGATACTGGGAGGCAAGATGAAACCCAATGATGCAGCAGAATTAAAAGCGCTGTTTCAGCTATAGTCGTTTCAGGAATGATGCCGCTGCACCCAGAGAGCAAAAGCATCCAGGAAGCGCCGCAATACCTCTTTTAATTTATCATTGGCTGTACCGGTTGCTGCATCGAAATAAGCACTGATATTGCTCAGATAGGCTTCGGGCTGCTGCATCATCAGCACATTTAAGAAGACCATCGACTGCCGTAAATGGTGGTTCGCACCAAAAGCGCCCAACCCGCCGGGCGTAACACTTATGACCCCGCCGGGCTTCTCGTTCCATACACTTTGACCATAGGGCCGGGACCCCACATCGATCGCATTTTTCAATAAGCCAGGCACCGAACGATTGTATTCGGGCGTTATAAAAAGCACGCCGTCTTTTGTACGCAGAATATCCCGGAAGCATTTCCACGCAGCTGGTGGATCCTGCTCTAAATCTTCATTGTATAAAGGGAGATCGCCGATCTCCACAATTTCCAGCTTCAACCCCGCAGGTGCCAGTTCTATCATTTCGTTAGCTACGCGCCGGTTAAAAGAAGCAGCTCTTAAACTGCCCACTAATACCGCTATATTTTTTGCTTCCATTATTTAAAAATGTTTTGCTAAAGATAATAGTTCTTTTTATCACTGTTTCTTACTCCTGTGAATTAAGATGTTGTTGCCAAAACAATAAGAGGCCTCCTAACCGCCGGCATGACGATAGTGAAAATTTGATTTGCCCTAAACAATGCGATCCCTGGCAAAAGCGACAATATTTATATATATTAGCAACCGGTTATAAATGAATTATTATGAAGATAGCAATCATCAACGGGCCCAACCTGAACCTGCTGGGACAGCGGGAACCGGGCATTTACGGCAGTTCCAGTTTTGAAGACTTTTTCAACGAACTGAAAAAAAAATATGCTGCCATACAGTTCGACTATTTTCAAAGCAATATAGAAGGCGAACTGGTGAATGCTTTGCAGCAATACGGGTTCGGCTATGATGGTATTATTTTGAATCCGGCTGCTTATACCCACACCTCTGTTGCCATCGGAGATGCGATTGCTGCAATCAAAACCCCGGTAATTGAAGTACATATCAGCAATGTGCATGCGCGGGAAGCCTTCCGGCATTTATCGCACGTGAGTGCAAAAGTAGCCGGCAGCATCATTGGTCTTGGGTTAAAAGGCTACGAACTGGCACTGACCTGGTTCATCGATTCTAAAAAATAAAATTAACGACCATATGAGCGCTCCTAAACAGACATCGATTTTCAGTCTGATCGTAATCGTTGCAGCCCTGGGTTATTTTGTGGACATTTATGATCTGCTGATATTTAGTATCATACGCATTCCCAGTTTAAAGGACCTGGGGTTATCTGCAGAACAGATCAAAACGGATGGAGAACTGATCCTGTCCGCGCAAATGGCCGGGTTATTATTAGGCGGTATTCTGTGGGGCATTCTGGGCGACCGGAAAGGAAGAGCAAAAGTATTATTCGGTTCTATTCTTATTTATTCCATCGCTAATATCAGCAACGGTTTTGTGCATTCTATCCCCCAATATGTCCTGGTGCGCTTCCTGGCCGGCATCGGGCTTGCCGGGGAATTAGGCGCGGGCATCACCCTGGTGGCAGAATCACTCCCTAAAAATAAGCGCGGGCTGGGAACGGCTATGGTAGCAGGTTTCGGCGTATTGGGCGCGGCAATCGCCTTTTTTATAAAACAGCAATTTGATTGGCGCACCTGTTATTTTATCGGCGGCGGATTGGGCATTGTGCTGCTCCTGTTACGGATCTCGGCCCTGGAATCAGGCATGTATCATGAAATGAGCAAAACGGCGTCAAAGAAGGGAGCTTTCCTTATGTTCTTTAGCAGCTGGAAGCGTTTTACCAAATACCTGAAAAGTATTTTAATTGGATTGCCTACCTGGCTGGTCATCGGAATACTCATCACTTTCAGCAGCGAATTCGGCAAACAGTTCGGCATAGCGGAAGATATTGATCCCGGGAAATCGGTGATGTATGCCTACATCGGTTTGGCCATTGGTGATGTTGGTATTGGCCTGATCAGCCAGTGGCTCAGAAGCCGGAAAAAAGCACTTTATATTTTTTATGTGCTCACGATTATTTCCATCGCCCTTTATTTTACCCTGCAATGGAATGGAACGGCTTCCGGCATGTACACCCTGTGTTTTCTAATGGGATTTAGTATTGGGTTCTGGGCCATTTTTGTAACGGTAGGCGCAGAACAATTCGGAACCAACCTGCGGGCCACAGCGGCAACAACCATTCCCAATTTTGTACGGGGACTACTGCCGGCTATGCTTTTTATCTTTAAGGAGGTCCGTTCAATGGATGGTGTGGGCTACGTAAACGGGGCTATTATTACCTGTACCATTGTTATGCTGGTGTCAACAGCTGCTGTAATAACATTGCCGGAGACCTTTCATAAGGACCTGGATTACGAAGAGGCTTAAATATAATAGGTGCTATTTTTGGCCCGCAGAATACGCTGATCCTCGCCGATGGTGAGGCGCAGATAAGCTTAGTTCTTGTTCTTCTGCAATAATCTGCGGGATACTCATATCAGGAGCAAGATCAGAAAAGCCTTCTTTGCTGGCGGCTTTTTTAGTCAGCCCGGATTATATAGATTTACAAAGAAAAGCGGGAAAAGAATTCATTTAAAGTTTATTTTCAGACCTTTGAATCCCTGCAACATTTCATTATGCAAAAGAACCATCCTTTCCAGGCAACCATATTACATCGATTACGTGCTATCCACCGCTTCTTCCTTTCTGCGCTTACGGGAGCCCTGATCGGCTTTGCCGCAACCGTTTTTAAACTGCCCCTGTTGATGGACATCCTGATGGGCTGGATCTTTTTTTGCGTCAGTTATCTTTCCATCTGCTGGTATGTGATCTATACCACACCACATGATTACGTTGTTAAAAAAGCGGCGCTTGAAGACGGCAGCCGGGCCTTTGTTTTTATTTTTATCCTGATCACCTGCTTTGCCTGCCTGGGAGCCGTGTTAAGCATCATCGTTAATGCGAAACAGCATAACCTTAGCAAATTCCTGTGGATGCCGGTTTCCATCAGCGGCATTATTTTATCCTGGTTACTGGTGCATACGATTTATATTTTTCATTATGCGCATTTGTATTACCGGGGCGGATCAACCGGCAGCGGATTACGTTTTCCCGAAGATAATAAGCCCAACTATCTTGATTTTGCCTATTATTCTCTTTGCATGGGATGCACCTTCCAGGTCTCAGATGTGGACACTACTTCTAAAAAATTAAGGTATGTGACCATGTACCATGGTCTTATTTCCTTTGCGCTTAATACGTTCCTGGTAGCCCTTACTATCAATATTATTTCAGGGATGATTAACTGAACCCACAGTTGCAGGTTACAAGTTACTGGTTACAGTACGGTCCTTTTGCATTTCTTATTCTCTCCTCAATTCTCCTGCGCCGACAGGTTCCGGGTGTCCTTTCTAAAGAACACCGGCTCCGGAATTTCTGAGGGGTTAAACGGGTTATAGAAATAGATGTCGGCAGCCCGATATAAAGGCAATTGACTTTTTAATCGTACTGTAAACGCATCATAGTTTTTCTGTTCATTTTTTGTCCATGCGGCCTCGGCCAGGGCGGCAATACGCGGGAACACGAGGTAATCCATCCGGTTAAAATCCGGAACCGTTTCGGTCCACAGGTTTGCCTGTATGCCCAACACCTGCGACTGCTGCTTTTTATCCTCTATGATGTTGGATACATTATAACTATATACATCCTGTAAAGGAGCAAACCCCTTTCCCCATTTTCTCCCCACGCGGTGCGCACTGTCCTGCACAAAATCAAAATAATAAGGAAGACGCGGGCAAACGACTACCTGGTAACCCTTTCCCAGCGCCGTTTTCAGCTGATCCGGTTTATCGTGCCGCCACCAGAAAATGATCGTTTTATCCCTGGGCAGATTCAGGTCGGCCATTTCATCCCAGGCAAGCAAACGGGCATTCATACAGTATACAGAATCAGCCATCCGTTCCATAAAATAGCGTTCCACTCCTTTCAGGTCTTTGATCATATGCTGTTGCATCAGTTTTTTTATTCCATCGTTTTGTAACCATTTATCGGTACCAAAACTCACTTCATCGCCGCCAAGATGCAGCAATCCTGAAGGGAACAGTACATTCACTTCCCTTAAAATATTCGTCAGATAACCGTAGGTGTGCTCATTCCCCGGATCAAAAGTAAAATCGGGATGTTGCGCATTGCCACCGCCACTGTATTGCGGATAAGCACGGTTGGCCGCTGTTGCATGACCCGGCATATCTATTTCAGGGATCACGGTAATATTTCTCAGGGCCGCGTAGTGTACCAGCTCCTCAATATCTTCCTGCGTATAAAAAGCAGCAGCAGCGGTCGGGTTGGTATAATTACCCAGTCCGCCCAACAAGGCCAGCTTAGGATAGCGTTTTATCTCAATGCGCCAGCCCGGTTCATCCGTAAGGTGCCAGTGAAAGCGATTCAGCTTATAAAGCGCCATCCAGTCCAGCAACTGCATTACCTTCTCCTTGCCCATAAAATGCCGCGATTCATCCAGCATAAAGCCGCGCCAGCCGTAAGCAGGAGCATCTTTGATCTTCCATCCGGAAAGATGAATGTCCCCGTTTTCTGCTTTTTGAAGAAGGATCAACTGAAGCAAACTGGAAACGCCGTTCGTTACACCCGCTAAGGAATTGCCGGTAATGATAATGCCTTCTTTTGCAATAAGCAGCTCATAAGACTCATCGGACTTCGATGACCTTTTTACAGAAAGGCGTATGAAATTTTTTGAGCTGCCGACACGGATCAGGGGCAACTGTTTCAATCGCAGCAATTGCTGCTGCAGGTAGGTACCTGCATCATTCAACTCCGGCGCATCCACTATCAGACCAGTGTATTTATTTAAAACAAACGATTCATTTGTACGGGCGGCCTCTAAAGGAGCGGGTATCAGCGGGCATTGGTCCTGAGCAAAATCAGCAAACCCTAAGAATAAAAACAGGGATAGAAAAAAAATGTAGCGCATTTTCTGGTATAAATATTAAAAAATGATGAAAAAGCAATCTAATATAGTTTGGGTTTCCTTTTCGTATGTCGTATCCTTAGAACACGAATAACGTCTTTTTCGAAACAGTAAATTCATAGGCACTTCTAAGCTGATTTTGCGACCTTTTGGTCCAGACTACCTTGCAGGGGGGTCTTCCATTGTTTTGCTATCCCTTTCATTTGCTCATGTGTAACATATTCTCCGCGCTCATACTCAGCTTCAGCTTCAGCAAGTTCATTATTATATTGCTCAACACTGATGACGGCCTCTGACTGCTTTAAATGAATAAACGATTTTATGACGCCAATTAATGACGCTTTCTCCTCTTCTCCGAGTAAGGGCAAATACGCTGTTATTTTCTTGTCCAGTGTTGATGCCGGCATAATCCTGTTTTCAACAAATTTACTTTTAAAATGCCTTTTTGCCACCCCCCTTACATATGTGCCTTCTCCAGCTCAGCAGCATTGATCTTTCCCTTCTTTGTAGTGATCTTGATCACAAAAGGATCTTTACTTACAAAATTATCCGGCAACGTAATATCAAAATAGACATTGCGATCCAGGTCCAGACCGATATCCGTAAACTTCATCTTTAAAGAAGTTCCATTCACCAACAGGCTTGCCGCCACGGGAACATCGGTGGCTGATTTGGGTATTTTAATTCGCACCAGATCATTTACCGGCCGGTTAAATACCGTCAAATACAAAGCATTTTCTTTCTGCGTATAGTACCCGTAATTACAGGGCTCAAGCGGCGCATGTATTACGCCGTAAATGGCCTCCTTATTTGCCGCCACCCATGCACCAATCTGTTTAGCAAGCACGTCTTCTCCCGGGCTCATATTACCGTTACCATCCGGACCAAAATTCAATACAAAGTTGCCGCCCATCGATACGGAATGCATCAGCATATCAGTCAGATCATAGGATGTTTTTGTATAAAAACCCGACCAATCCTTAATATAGCCCCATCCGTTCGGAGGTATCGTCATTACGCAATCCCAGTCGTTCCCGTCCAGCCATTCATATTTTGCCGGCAGCTTACGCTCCCAGCCTTGTTCATAATCACCGAGCAGCTCGCCGTTCGAATCAAAATGTCGTTTCCCAAATTCATCATTACGAAAACGGCTGCCGATGATGAGCCCGGGATGCGCCGCACGCAGGTCTTTTTCCAACTGCCAGGTAAAGGCATAGGAATCGATCCAGGCCTTATCCCAGGTGCCATCAAACCAAAAGCCTTTCATCTTCGGATAATTATTCAACAGCTCAAAAAGCTGGTTCCGGGTATAGGTCAGAAATTGCTGATAAGATGCTTTTTCTTCATCCGTCTTTGGCGAACCACTTCTATAGTCCTTATTATGCCAGTCGATGATCGAGAAATAGAGGTACACATCAATGCCTTCATCTGTATATGCATCTACTATCTGTTTTACAATATCTTTTTTATACGGCGTTTCTTTCACCGTGTAATCCGAAAACTTACTCGGCCACATACAAAAACCATCATGGTGCTTGGTGGTAAAGATCACGTAGCGCGCGCCCATCGCCTTTGCCTGGCGGGCCCAGCGTCTGGGATCGAAATTTTTAGGATCAAACTGTTTGTACAGGTTATCATAGGTATTTTTCCAATCTTTTGGCGCTGTAGGTCCGTTCCACGCGCGGATCCATTCCGAAGCCTGGTTTGTTTTCACTCCATTCCACTCACCGCCTGCGATCGCATACACACCCCAATGAATAAACTGCCCCAGGCCATATTCCCTGAAACGCTGCATGGCAGCATCGGTGCGCTTTCCCGGGTGCAGCGGACCGTATTTTAATTCCTTATGCTCTTTGGGTTTCTCCTGCGGACCGCTCCAGGATTGCGCGTTAGCCTGCAGCAAAACACCAGACAGTAATAATAACGCACCCGTTCTGATAATGCTCAATTTCATTTTTTTATTTTTATGTCAGCGTTTGTTTCATTGCTCATCATCCTTGCCACGCTCGCTTGTGCATCAGTGCATGAAGCGGCAAGGGGTCATAGTTTATGGCGTATAGCTTTCTATTAACTATTGACCATTGCCTATTGACTATTTACCTTCTAACGTCCACTCCATTTCATCCCTGAGCATTTTCCCTTTAGACATTCCCGTTGCCTCAATTTTATTCTTCCCCTTTTTAAGCATTACGGGGTCAAATACAAAATGTCTTTTATTCACCCCGTTTTTTCCTTTCACAGCTACTCCGTTTACAGTCAGCGTTACCTGATCAAGGTTAGAGAACACCTGCACTTTTGTTTGTGCGTTGGTGCGGATGCTGTCCCGACGGTTCGCCAGGTAAAGCATTGGCTCCGGATTCCAATTGGCTTTATACCAATAGAATGCATCTTTTTTTCTTTTTCGATCGAAGCTTACCAACCCTTTCAGATTACGGGCATTGACGCCGCCACGATTCCACATCGGCACCGCAAATTCAAAAGTATTCCATAAATAAGACGCCAGGATGTAGGGATGTTTTTCGATAATGGCCCATTGCTGTATATGGGTTTCCGTTTGGTAATTCTCCGGGAAGAACTGGCCGCTGACGGAATTGATCTTTGCGGGATCGGGCAATTCCTCGGAAGATTGATCCATATTGCCATCGGCGCCATATTCGGACAACATCACTTTATAATCAGGGTAATTTTTTTCAAGCCCTTTCGCCCACCCCTCCAGGTCGCCGATCTTTCCTTCGTACCAGCCGTAATAACGGTTCATCCCCTGCACGTCTGCATTAAGATTCGCAGGACGGTTCATTTCGCCATAGCCCGAAACAGAAACCGTATACCGGTCGGGATCATTTGTTTTTGCAATATCATTCAACTCACGCGTCAGCACGGGCACATGCTCATCCGGCGTTCTGGAATACACTTCGTTATGCAATCCCCATATATATATGCAGGGATGGTTCATATTCTGACGTACCAGCTCGGTCAGCTGCTGGCGGGCATTTTCCGTTTCTTCAAAAGAAGTGGTATTAACAAAAGGAATTTCCGCCCAGATCAGGAAGCCCATTTTATCACCCAGCGTATACATATCTTCCGCCTGCTGGTAATGTGCCAGGCGAATGGTAGTGGCGCCGATCTCTTTAATAATATTCATATCCTCCACATGCTGCTCATGACTCAGCGCATTACCATATTGCCAGCGATCCTGGTGCCGGGTAACGCCGTGCATCGGGTATTTGACGCCGTTCAGGTACATACCATCGCCGGCCTTTAATTCAAAATGACGCAGGCCAAGGGGTTGCGTTACAGCATCTGTTTCTTTCCCATCCTGAAGCAACGAAGTGGTCAGTGTATACAAATAAGGATCCTTAACGCCATTCCATAAATGCGGATGCGTCATAGAAAAGGATTGCTCCGCATAAGTGGTTCCCTGCGGGCTTACAGCTACATCCTTGCGCGTACGCAGTACTTCTTTTCCGGCAGCATCTTTTACCAAGGTTTGCATCACCATGTGTTGAATAGTGCGCTCTTTGTTTTCCAGCTTTGCTTTTACATTTACTGTAGCGCTTTGAGCCGAAACATTTTTTTGAGTGATATAAATTCCCGGCGACGCGTAATCAGAAACCGTAATATTTACCGGGTTTGTAATAATGAGTGCTACCGGGCGATAAATACCGCCATATAACGGAAACAGAAAATGATTCACAGGAATCACATCTTTACGGGCCTCATTGTTCACTTTTACCAGGATGATATTTTCCTGTCCGTATTTAACCGAGTTGGTTATTTCAAATGAAAAGGCGGCAAAGCTCCCCTTATGTTCTGTAAGATAGCGCCCGTTTATATAAACGGTGGCCACTGAGCCCACGCCTTCAAAGCGCAGGAAAAGACGCTTGCCCTTTAGCTCATTTCCTATTAAAAATTTCTTTTTATAAAAAGCGTCTCCGGTGTAAAAGTTCTTATCCAGCTGCATATCGGTGCGGTTGTAGGTATGCGGCACCGTTATTTTTTCCCATTCCTGATTCAGATAAGAAGTGTCTTTACCAAAATTTCCCGGTCCTTTTTTAAATTCCCAGTCGTTGTTAAAAGAAAGCACGCGGCGGCTATCCTGTGCCCTACCTGTTACTGCTGCCAATTGCAGTAGCACAAGAAAAATAAATACTTTAAAAAAACCTGTTTTCATATAAAATGACTTAGAAATGCAATAGGCTTGCAACCGAAACAACCCCTGTTGCAAATGTAGTCACCCGCACCTGTAAGCAAACTATTTTCCGGCCCGTATTATCGATGCAAACGATTGTACAATCCGTTATCTTTGCCCGGTATTGAAAAAAGATTCACCCCAATCCTGGCTAAAATATCTCGGCCTTACTGCACAGTTGCTGGCATTGATCCTGTTTTCAGTGTATGGAGGTTTGTGGCTGGACAAGAAGCTGCATGTTTCGCCGCTTTTTCTGATCGTATTGCCCCTGGCTGTTTTGGGAGGAGCTTTTTATAATCTTTATAAAGAAACTATTAAGAAAAATTCTGATGACTAGTTACAGTGCCAAGGCAGCCATAAAAAAACCGGTTCGACTGATGATCGTTGTATTTGTTTTAATCAGTTGTCTGTTTTTATTTGGGAAAGATGCGTTTCGAAAAAACAATATCGATGATACCGTGGTGCTTATCGGCAACCTGTTGCTTTTTTTGATCAGTCTGTTCAATATCTACCGTTCCGCCAGCGCTATTGACAATCCCAATCCGCAGGTTTTTGTACGGGCCTTTTATGGCGGCTTTCTCATCCGCTTATTGATATGCGGCGCCGCTGCGTTCGTCTATATTTATTCGCAACAGGGAAAAATAAATAAACCTGCCTTGTTTACCTGCCTGGGCATTTACGTTATCTACTCCTTAATTGAAACCACTACGCTCAAACGTATTTTTAACGACAAACAAAAGAAGCCGGAGTAAGTGGCCTACTGCGGTTATTTTCTAAATATCGTTAGTCCGTACATAAACAGCAAAAGCATTAAAACAATTAAAACTCCCAATATCCATTTTAACAAAAAAACCTCACGGTAGTTTTTATCGGAGTACTGTTTTGGCAGATGGGCACCCTTTCTCATTGTTTAATTTTTTAGGCACTTAAAGTTACACATTTAAACAAATACAAAATTTTTCCGGCCTTTATTTTTTTAGCCCGCCGGTCTGTTTTCGGGCGCAAAAGTTTCTATTAAATCAACTTCTTTTTTTAGTAATTCCACAATCTTTAGCTTTGCGGGCAGCTTCGCTAAATTTTTTCGCAAAGCGCACAAAGGATCCACATATGTCTAAAAAACAAGTTCCGATGGGGCAACTGGCCGACTACCTGCCTGAAGCTACTTTTGAGCCGGTACTGGCCTATCTTCATCATTATAACGTGCACCTCACTATTGCAAAAAGCCGTACATCCGTGCTGGGCGACTACCGGCACAAAATCGATACGCAGCACCACCGGATCAGTGTAAACGGCAACCTGAACCGGTATGCCTTCCTGATAACCCTGCTGCACGAACTGGCGCACCTGGTTACGTTTGAACAACACGGGAGACGTGTGGCATCCCATGGCCGGGAATGGAAAAATAATTACGGGCAGCTGCTGGCCCAGTTTATCGAAAAAAAGATCTTCCCGAAGGATATTGAAGCCGAACTGCTGCGCTCCCTCCACAACCCCGGCGCCTCCAGCTGTTCTGAAGAAGGATTACAGCGGGTGCTGTATCGTTATGACGAACGCAAAAAACATTATTACCTTGTAGAGGATTTGCCGGCGGACACGCTGTTTGCCCTGCCGGATGGCCGTGTTTTTAAAAAAGGGAAAAAACGAACCAAACGGTTTGAATGCACGGAAATGAAAACAGGAAAGTTGTATTTGTTTAGTCCGATACACGAAGTGTATGCTCCCGAACGATGAATATAGAAAAGGGAAAGTTAATACTAACCCCTTTCTACCTGGCCCGCAGTTGAAGTAGGTCCCCTGCAGATTTTCGCGGTCTGTCAGGATTTCAGTTTTTGTTTTTCTGCGCCCATTATCCGCCGGAGAATGGTCCGCCTCCCCTCAGTAATTCTGTGGTTCAGTAGCAAAAAATATCATTATCTGCGCCATTACAATCGTTCCGATGCAATTTCCTTCCGCTCGCCGTTCACACGCACCCATACTTTTTGAGGCTGTTTTGAATAAATATGATAGCTGGTTACCCGGCCATCTTTCCAATTGCAGTTTACAGTAAACCCGCCGCGGGCACACAAACCATTAAAGGAACCGGAGGGTTTCCAGCGTTCAGGAATAGCCGGCAGCAGGCTGATCTCCCCCGCATGGCTTTGCAACAGCATTTCCGGGATGGCTCCGCTGATCCCAAAATTGCCATCCAGCTGCAATGGGGGGTGCGTGGCCAGCAGGTTCGGCAACATATTATATGTAAGCAGTCCGCGCAGCATTATTCCGGCCTTTTCTCCTTCACCCAACCGCGCCCACAAGGCACAACGCCAGGGCCAGGTCCAGGAGCGGCGGCTATCGCCAATTGTTGAAGCTACCGTAAAAGGCTTGTCGCTGTTTTTTCCATAATTGCCGCTGCGGCTGCGCAACGAGATAATCGCTGCTTTTGCCAGTTCAGGTGTTTGGGTGAGGCTGATCTGCCGGCCCGGGTATACAGCAAATAAATGAGAAGTATGGCGGTGCTGATCATCGGGATCATCCCGGTCTTCCTGCCATTCCTGCAACTGTCCCCATTTTCCGATCTTGTTGGGCGCCAACCGCCGCTGCATATCGGCCACTTTTGACTGGTAAGCCGGGTCGGTACCCAGCGCTTTTGCGGCGTCCAGGTAGTTCTGAAACAGGTCCCATACGAGCTGCTGATCGTGCATCACTCCATCCTCCCGCGGACCGTGTTCCGGCGACCATCCGTTCGGCACCACCAGACTTCCGTCGGGTAGTTGTTTCAACCGGTCTTCCCAGAAATTACAGATCTCTTTTAAAACAGGATAGGCTGTTTTTTTAAGATATTCCCTGTCTCCGGTAAATGCCCAATGCTCAAATACATGATGGGCATACCAGGCGCTGGCGGGAATATTCCACTCCCACCCGTTGCCGCCAAAAATACTCTGACTGGTGCGGGCCGTCCACCCGCGCGTGGCAGCGCCAAAAGCCTTACGGGTAGCAATGCGGCAGGGCTCTGACTGTGCCACAATATAATCGATCAACGGTATATGGCAAACCGACAAATTGGTATTCTCAGCCGCCCAGTAATTCATTTGAATATTGATATTATTATGGTAGTCGCAGGCCCAGGCCGGCGTATTGCTGTTATTCCAGAGACCTTGCAGGTTGGCCGGCAGCCCCCCTGGTCGGGAGGAACTGATCAGCAGGTAACGCCCGTACTGGAATACGGTTTCCTCCAGATCGGGATCGGTACCTCCGGCAGCATATTTTTGAAGGCGCAGGTCAGTAGGCAATGCCCTCAAGACGGCCGGCGTAGCGCCCACATCAATGCGCGCTGTCTTTGCCAATGCCTCAAAATCTTTGATATGCGCTGCGCGCAATTGCTCATAACTTATCCCAACTGCGGCAGTCAGCTGTTTTTCCATAAGAAGCCGGGGATCAGCGCCCCTCCAGCCAGCGGTATAATCGGGCTTATAATTGGTACCTGCATCCAGATACAGGGTAAGCGTTTTACACCCCGTAAAAATCAACTGACTATCACGCGCCACAACCTTCCCTCCTTCCTGCTGCAGCACTATTTTTGCAGCATATTGTAACTGGTTGGGCATAATACCTGCAAACTGCAGGCTGTTGCCGGCTGCCTTTGCGACGGCTCCCTGTGCGGAGTTTAAGGTGATGCGTCCGGACAGATTTCCATTCTTTGCTGTATACCGGAACACCATCACCTGGTGCGGGTGGCTCGCAAAGGCTTCGCGCGTATATTGCGCTTTATCAATTATGAACGATGCGGTATAGATCCCGTCGATAAGGTCCAGACTGCGCCGGTAGCCGGAGCCGTTTTTGTTTCCATCAAAGCTTACGACCAGGGCGCCGAAATTCCGGTAACTTCCAAAACCATGATCGCCTGTTTCATAAGCACCATCCCAGTTATTGTCGCCGCTCCAGAGGCTTTGTTCGTTAAACTGCAGGGTGTCGTTTGCCACCCCCCCCATTAGCATGGCCCCTATGCGACCGTTACCGATGGGCAATCCTTCTGCATCCCATTTCAATCCCGGTTTAGCAAACCAGATGGCAGGATGTTCCTGTGATAAAACCGTACCGGCGCTCAATAACAAAGCAACAAAAGCAATCATTTTTTTGAGATGCATGGATCTAAATTTATTTAAAGATAGCCCGCAGACAATTACCAGGCAATTCTGCTAACTTAATTATTTAGCGGGCATACTAAAAAGATCCGCCTAGGCATCCCTAAGCTTTTTTATCTGGTCATGGGCTTTCAGTAAATAAATGTTTTGTCTTTCGATCAATAAGAATGTCCCGGGCAATAAACCGGGTTGATTCAGTGCACTTTCATATGCTTTTTTAACTGCATCTTCAATGGCTTCACAGCTGTTCAGGATTGTTTGACGATCATTACCCGTAAAGAAAGCCTTGATCTCCATCCAGGCTTTATAAATTTTGCCGCTGCCAGTTGTACCGGTTGCAACGGGCTGTTCTAATGCTTTTAATTCATCCGTCAGCTCTTTAATAAAAAGGTTGCTGTTATCGATATAATGCTGGAATAAATTTTTCAACCCTACATCCTCCGCATCCACTAATTCATCAGCGGCCCTTTTATATCCGGCGATACGGTCGTTATTAACGAGCAACAGGTCGTTCAATATTTCACCGTCAATTGTAGCAAACATAAAATCTGTTTATGAGGTGATCTTGTTTTTATCAAAATAAGCATCGATAGCGGCACCAATACTTTCTATTTCAACATTATTCAATTCTCCCCACAATTGTTTCCAACGGCCCTCATCCCTTCTCAGCTCGGTTATTTCTGCTGCATTTATATTGCATTTATAAAAAGTTACGCCGTCTGTTGTTTCTGCCGTGGCCACTTCCACTTGCTGACTTTTACCGTTGATGGTAACGGCGATCGTAAATAGGTCATTATTATCTTTCATAGTATTTCGTTTATTACTTTAGCCGCTAAGATCAGGCCAAACAAGGCGTAGCCAGCCAACGAAATCTATTCCCCCGGGCGACAAAAAACCACGCTTTTGTTTTTCTGTTGAAAATAATGTTAATACCTGTCGGTTAGGAGGTAACAACAGCTGGTGCGCATGATTTTTGATGTAAATCCGACGGACATTTTCGGTAAAATACCATCTGAATCATCTTTTTAACAGATAAAAATAAAAACAATGATAACAAGAATCTGGCATGGTCAAACAAAAGCCGATCAGGCAGATGCCTACCTGAATTATATCATTCATAACGCTCACACCACCTGTATTTCAACTATCGGCAACGTTTCAGATAAAATTCTCCGGAAGGTGGAGGGTGATATCTGTCACTTTTTTACGATAAGCGAATGGATGAATAAAGAAAGCGTTATCAATTTTGCGGGAAACGATTTTGAAAAAGCCCGCTATTTTGAAAAAGACAAAGAATTCCTGCTAGGGCTCGAAAAGAACGTAGAACTGTTCGAAACATTCTATTAAGCATCCGGTATTTCCGGTTCTACCAGTTTTGTCAGTTTCTCCAATGACTCCTGCCAGCCCAGGTAACACATTTCCACGGGTATCAGGGCAGGTATTCCTTCTTGCACTACTTTCAAATCCGTTCCCACCATTGTTTTCTGAAGCCATACCGTAGTGGTCATGATACCCGGCAGATTCGGATCGTCAAATTGATCGGTGTACTTTAAAAATTCATTGGGCCGGAGTTCCAGGTAGGTTCCGCCAAAGGAATGACTATTGCCTGTGGTAAAATTCCGAAACGACATTTTGTAGGTTCCGCCTACCTGCGCATTCATTTCGTGTACAGTGCAAAGAAAACCATAAGGCGGCAGCCAGGAAGCCATCGCCAGCGCGTCGGTAAATGCACGGTACACTTTTTCGGGTGATGCTTTAAGCACCCTGTGGAGTGAAACTTTGTTGTCTGACATAAAAAAGGTTTTGTTGTACCACAAAGATGAACCTAATTTCCGGTTTCGAAGGAGGCCATATGCGACATTCCGCAGGGCGGTTCGCGAACGGGCTTCTATCCTCATAAGGTGTATCGCAAATTCATCTCTAATAAAAGACGTTGAATCCAGACGGAGTGGCTATGGCTCCAGCCCAATTCCTTCCTCGTATATTTTCTATAAATACGCCGCTCCTCCCGGAGCGGAAAAGGTAAACTTGCCATGCACCCGTTATACAACAACTTCATTGATGAATAACCCGGTCACCGTATCTTCGTAAAAACAGATTATGAAGTATTTAGTTTTCCTGCTGACCCTGATGTTCGCAATAAAGGGGCCGCTTAAGGCTCAAAGCGCTGCAAACCCCTGGACTGAGAAGCAATTGATGGCCCCCGGCGCTTTGGCAGAACGGATCACAAAGGGCCAGGGTAATAATGTAATGATCCTGGCAGTAGGCCCGGATGCCGTTATAAAAGGCTCCGTAAATGCAGGCCCTGCCCATGAAGCGGCGCATTTAGACCAGCTAAAAAATTTGCTGAAAACTACTCCTAAAAACAAGGAGATCATTATTTATTGCGGTTGTTGCCCTTTTGATCGTTGCCCCAATATCCGTCCGGCGTTTAAAACCATAACAGACATGGGGTTCAAAAATGTGCGGTTGCTGAACCTGGAAAAAAATATTAAAACAAACTGGCTGGATAAGAATTATCCCACCAATGATTAAAAATGGGTAAACTGCTGGGTATATTACTGATAAGCATTCTTGCCACAAACACTTTTGCTCAAAATACGGTGCTTAAAGCGGGCCAGACGGCCCCGGAGATCAGGCTTCCCGACAGCAAGGGCGACACCGTTTCTCTTGCTTCCCTAAAATCCGGATTGGTGCTGATCGACTTCTGGGCAAGTTGGTGCGCCCCTTGTGTGGAGGAGCAGCCTCAGTTAAAAGCCCTGTATAAAAAATTTGCCGCCTCCGTTAGAGAAGGGAAATTTGAAATAGTAGGCGTATCGCTGGACAAAGAAAAAAGCAACTGGCAGCAAATGGTCGCCCGCCTGAAGATAAGCTGGACACAACTAAGCGATCTCAAATTCTGGAGAAGCCCTGTAGCTAAAGATTACGGCATTGGGGAGCTTCCTTTTAACGTGCTGGTTGACGGTCAAAAAAAGATCCTGGCGATCAATATACACGGAAAGGAACTGGAAGATTTTATTCAACAGTATCTGGCAGCGGGCAATGCCGTTAACTAAAGGATGTGAACGCCCCTCTTCCTTTTCAATTTGGCTCCTGCCGAAGCCATTGCGTTTGTAAAATGATTATTTTTTAAGAGATCCGCTCCGTTAAGCGCAGCGTAAACACGAGGCTCCTATGGAGCCCCGACTTTCTATATTCAATCGGCTATAAACACGCTGCTCCTGGCGGAGCAATGCAGCTAACTTAACAACATCAGGCGACAGGAACTACGTCTCAATTATCTCACACAATAGAAATTTTTAATGGCACATCAGGTTGAAGCATCAGTTTTTCTGAAAACTGTATATCAACAAAAGCGCCGTTGGTTTTCATCGTTACAACAACGGGATCATTGCCAAGCCTTACGCTTACTTTTCCAGTTTTTGAAGCCGGGCCGCTCTCAATACTAATGGTACGGAGTACTAACTGGCCGTATTTTACAACCAGTTCGGCATCCATTTTATTCCCTTTCAATTGTTGCGTATAACTCCCCCAGCCCTCAGCGGCGGTAAAAGCCGCTTTAAAGTTCTCCCTGTTCATCTTTGGAGCAAAACGAATAAATCCTTTGGGGCCATGATATTCAAATCCGCAGGCTGTAATAAAGGTGCCATAGCTGGCCAGCGCCCGTCCGTAATGATCGCTGCATTCAATTTCATTGAACGGGTTCCGTTTCGACGCGTGGTAGCGATCGTGTATGGCTTTGGTAAGGATCAATGCTTCATCAACCATTCCCTCTGCCATCATGTGGCTGGCTGCCTGGTGCTCAAAACCCGTCATACATTCATTAAAATAACCTATTTGCCAGGCAGCGCTATCCCCGAAAGGTTTGGACTCTTTTTTTGGATTGGTATTCATGACCAGCCCTGATTCACCATACAACGCATAAGGCCTGCCATCCGTATGCGTTTCTGCATACACCCCCATATCTTTAATAAAATTATATTTCCATAAAGCGTTTAGTGCCGAAAGCGTTTGCCGTTGATCGATAATGCGGCCCAGGCCTACCTGGAAAGCCCAGCTCTGCCCCAACACCTGGTCTATATGACAGGTATTATAAGAGCCCAGTCCTTTTCTTCCTTTAACCGGATCGGGACGATGAATAAAATATTCCCCGTTAAACAATTGATCGCTCATATGGGTACTGCCCTTCTGTACATAATCTTTGCAAACCGCGGCAAAGGCTGTATCATTCATCTCTTCCGCCATTACCTGCCCCGCTTTTACCGCAGCAATGCAAAGGCCCACCAGCCAGGCTATTTCCCCGTCCCAGATGGCATCCAATGTATTTTCGAGCGGCGTATCCTCCATACCGTCTTTGTTCCGGTCCTGGTTGATGATAAATTGCGTGGCCCGTTTTATCTTGTCCCAGTTCCGTTGCAGAAAAGCAGCATCAGCGCTCATCTGGTGCTCACGATAACAACCCAGCACCCGCCCTGCCTGCCCATCTATTGCCGGGCGTTTTTCATATTCACCGCGAAACCAGATACCGCCGTTCTCCTGTAAGGAGATACCCAGATCTACCCGCTCCCGGTTATCCCGTTCCATAGCCGGAAAAATCCTTCCTGTTCCCTGCGCATAATGCCACACATGTGTGCAATTGCCATGACAGGCGCCCACACCTTCCCAGGCCCAGTAACGCCCCGATTTAAAGCGGTGCGAAGTAGTGGAGGCCAGGTTGCCTATATTGATAAAGGTTCTGTCTAAAAACCAATAAGGCAATGTGGCATCGTACCAGGTATCCCTCCAAAGCAGCGTCGTGGTCGACAGCTCTTTAAAATTTGCGGCTACATAGCCGGCCACTTCTTTCGCATTCTTAAACTGGTTGTCGTAATACTGTCCCCGGTCTGCTTCAGGCAACACTTTCCCGCCATCGATCATCAGGTTGGGCGTATGCCAGCTGATTATATAATTTACAGCGGCAGATTCCTTCGCAGCTACGGTTACCGTAGTTACTACATTCCCGATCAGTTTTTGCTGCGCCGCTTTTACTGCTTCATTCAGCGTAGCCGAAGCAAACAACCGGGCATTAAACACCTCTTCAATATCCGCAATAGCTATGGCATTCCCATCCAGGGCTGCCAGACAAAGCGTACCATAATCAAAGCTCTTGTCTGCCTGCTGGTTGCCGAAGGCCGTTTTTTCCAGCGTACTGTACACGCCTGCTAACTGCGCTTCTTTAAAGGTCGTATTCTTTCGTCCCAGCCGGTTGATCGCCGCTGTATGTAACGCAGCCTTATTTTCTAACCAACCCGCAAGCTCAGCTTTTACAGGGTGCTGCCCGGTATTTTTTATCGTTATAGTAAAAACCGATACCGGCAAACCCGAACGGTCTGCATCCAATGGTATAAACGGGCTATAGGCTTGCATTATCACCTGCACAGGAATATCCTTACTACTGTACGTGATGGTAGCCACCGGGTAGCCAGCCTCAAAACACACTTCATCCCAATCATCCTCCCGCAGCTGCCGGATCCATTCTTTACCTTCATAGTGCAGCTTTACGGCAAAACCCTGCTCCAGCGGACGCAGCTCCTTTGATTTTGGAGGCGCAATATAACTACCGCCATCCCGTGAACGGATTTTTCGCAGTTCTCCCTGCACCGAAGCTTTCCACGGTACATCAACGGGATTGATCCCTTCCTGGTTCAGATTGAATACATCCCATAACCAAAGCCGGCCATCGCCGCTCAGGTATAGACCACCGGCATTAATACCGCCTACCGGCATGCCGATATACTGCAATTCATTTTTTGATTTGAGATAGGCAGTGACTGTGCCTCTTTCGTATAAAGCGCTCACCGATAGCTCTTTTTTTCCTGTTGATAAGGAACCAGGCATCACGGGCAGTTGCGCCGCCAGTGTAAGTCCGGCACCGGCCAGGCCTCCCTGGTGAATAAATTCGCGGCGGGAGATCTTTTTATTGCTTTGTTTCATTTATTTCCCGTTAACATTGGTATTATTTGCTAAAAATACTTCATAAATTGAATCATTTTCAACTGGATCCAATTTATCTGTTAACATCAGGGTTAGCAGTTATTATGGATTCGGCTTCAGTACACAGCTCAACATCCTGGTTCCGATAGCTATCGGAACACTCTTCAGCTTTTGGTAAGGTTACTGATCTTTTTGTTTCGGGAAAAGCAAGAACCTATTCCACAGAAAACGTTACATACGGATTAACCGCCACAACTGATTTATCCAGTGATAACGTTTCTCCGCCACCTGAAAAATAAAGATGCCCGTAGTAAGGCTTTCCGTCTTTTATGATCCGGATGGCAACGGCCGCCGATTGTTTATCTTTTAGGGGGCCCTGCCAATAGGAAACGTCGCCCTCAATTTGCTCCAGTAAAACGACCCCGCCTTCCGTCCATTTAAAACCAGCGCTTTCCATTGACGGAGGGATTGCAGTTTTCTCCCACAACAAGGGCGTTCTGCTGGTGTCACAACCCACCCTGCTCAACTTCAGCGTGGTAAGTTTAAATTGCTTGCGGGGCAGGCCGTCCTGTATCACAAGCCCCACCGCCAACCTGAAATCCGCCTCACCATTGGCATCTATATCCACAGTAAAGGGGGTGTTGTAGACTACAACCCTGTTCCAGCTAATTTTACCGGTTGCAGGCGCTTCGGGTGTGGGTTTGCTGCACCCGGAAATAATCCAGGTTAAAAGGAGCAGCCCTCCTGCATAAATAAGCAATTGTTTCATACTATTGATTTTTTGATTTGATAACAATAATTGCATCAGGCCTGTGCCGTCAGTGTGCCAAAGGCATGATCCGTCAGGCGATTGAATTGCCGGACCATTTTTTTCATGGCTATTTTTAACTGTATATTTCCCAGCACCAGCTTGCGGTAAAGTGTCGGGTCGATTGAATAAGCGCCTGCCCGCACTACAAAAAATATACAAACGAAACAAAACGCTGCAAGAAACTTTTTCATCTTTTAAGTCTGTTAGATTATTAAATGCTGTTCTGATTTTATTGCGCAAATACTTTTGCTTTAAATTTCCCCTGGATCGTGGTTTTATCAGTCATTCTTGGCCCATAGCCTGCATTTACCACCGAAAAGGTTCCCGATACCCTGCTACCCGTAAACTGGGTGATGGTTACGTTACCCCCGCTGGGATAGGCGGGATGGCTGAGATCATTTAAATATTGGCTGTAGTAAATGGTTTCCGGCGTTTGAAAATGAAAATGCACGCCCGCAGCTGCCTGATCCCAGGTATAAGTACCTAACCCACCGGGCCAGGTTAAAAGAAAATAATTACCAGATCCGTCCTCCACATTCGAAAGCACCGATACATTCCCTGCATTCAGGATCCCGGATGCCGAAAAGCGCGTTGTGGACTGCCCGCCAATAGTGAATTCGATCCATTCGTCGCTGGTAATTTTTAAAGTAGACAGCAGCATAAATTTCCCGTTCACCGGTGCATTCAGCTCCAGCGTAACAGTAGCGATTGCCGTACCATTTACCGAAGCGGGCGCCTGGTATTCGATCGAAGTACTGGTGCTGTTAGTCACTTGCCCCGGCCCGTTTAATTCCCAGCTCCTGATAAATTTGGAGGGTAACGGAACGGGATTACCGACAGGATAACCCGGTTCAAAATAAGGGCCATCAGGACTATTAGTCAGAGGGGCCAGCAAATCGTCTCCATTGGCCTGCGTAAACAGCAGGGCCTGTATTTTTTGTGATTGCCCTGTTTCAAGCTCCTTGTTATAGGGAGAAAGCGAGATCCTGTTCATCAACGACCAATCACTAAAATGCAGTGTATTAAAAGTTACTGTTTTTTGGTTAACGTCAAAACTGCTGGCGCCCACATATTTCCAAACGCCGTCATCCTTTTGATAAGCCAGTCCCAGCGTTTGCAGGAGCCCTGCAGAATCCGCATCGGCTGCCCAGGAACAGGTAAGAGAGACCGGCTTTGCAAATACCTGTCCGTGGGGGGTTAACCGGAATGCGCCGCCAATGCCCGCTATATTTGTATTACTCAATGGTTCTATACCAATGACCGTTGCTGTACTTAAAGCGCCCTGAGGAATAGTGATGGTCAGTTTCCCATCCCCGGATGCAAGGGTCCCTCCTGCGGGGCCTATTGTTTTTGTTATACCGCCACCCGCTGCAACGCCCTTTGGTCGCACCAGCGGCGTCATTGCCGCTACATCATCTTCCTGCGGTATATTATTTTTCCGGCAGGATGTCAATAGTAACGCGCAAAAGGCAACCATTAATAAAATGCATCCTGAATAAATGATCTTTCTTTTCATGTTTTTCAACTATTTTTTAAAATGAATAAGTTTTGGTTTGGTGATCGTAAAGCGTTGTACGGGCATACATTCCCCCTCCCGCATTGCAGGCTGCTCTGAACATTTAAAACCGGAGGAGCTATCGGGGAATTATGAAACCATGCAGATCGTCTTTACTCTTTAATTGTTTCCAGTGCTTTGGTATAAAATTGTTTTTCTTTTTCCGGGGTTTTACCAATAATAGCCTTCAATGCCATTTTATGAGCTGTGGTAAGTGCGGTTTCTGACGGCACCGGCACATCCGGCTGCACGCCGGTTCCCTCCCAATTGGTTTTAGTTACAGGATTTATAGCCCTGCCCTCGGGCATGTAAACAAAGAAACCACTACCCAGGTCCATTGCTACGCCATCATTTGCCCCGCCGCCGGTTATAGCCCCCACCACTGTTCCTCTTTTTAGGGTCTGCAAGTCGTAAGCCAGCTCTTCGCCCGCAGAAAATGTGGTGCCGGAAGTAAGCAGGTATACCGGCTTATCCAGGTAGCGGGCGCCGGGGACAGGAATGGTCCAGTATGCGTCCGTTTTATTTTTATTACGGTAATACAGGTCATTCAAATGCACCGGTACGGTGTCAAAAAAATAACTGGCCAGGTATTGTACCATTTCGGGCTCTCCACCCTGGTTATTGCGCAGATCCAGTATCAATGCGTCGGTATTGGCAAGGAATAGCATAGCTCCCGTGCAGGTTTGCCCCACTTTGTCAACCGGGCCAAACCCGTCTATTTTAAGATACCCCACATTTCCATCCAGTAATTCCATTTTGGAAAATCCCAGGTTCACGCGCTGCATCTGCCGCATAAATGCAGCCTCCTGTGTCGCTGCCTTCACCGGATCCATAGCTACAGCCGCAGCTTTCTCTTTCGAGTACCAAAGGTTCAGGTGTTTGTCATGTGCCACGCCCCGCAGCGCATCGGTAAGCAGTGCCGCCAGCTGCTGTGGATTGCCGATGCTCTTATAGTTTGCGGTTTTTTGAAGGTTACGAAGGTGCTGCCCCCCTGCCTGCGCTACATTAGCGGATATATAATTGGCCTCCAGTTTTCTGATCAAACTGTCAACGACCCGGTCTTTCTCTTCGCTTTTAAGCCCGGGCTCCTGACCGAAAGAAGCCGCGGCCAATAAAAAAAAGGAAATCAAAAAAATAAACTGTCTCATAAGCAAATAGTGATCGCTGGTAAAAATTGATTGTAATTATGATGATACATTTTGAATGATCCGGCCAAGCGTCTTTTGAAGCTGGTTGATCTCGTCGGCGGTGATGCCCTTTAGCGCCTTCTTTCTATTAGCCTGTACACAAGGCTTTATATCTTCCATAATTTTCTTTCCTGCTGTTGTAAGCCTCAGCTCAAACCGCCTCCGGTCTGCAGGATGAAAATGCCTGGATAATAAGTCACTATTCACCAGCAACTCTATGATGCGGGTTATAGAAGCCACATCCTTAAATACCCGCGCAGCGATCTCCTGCTGGCTTACCTGGTCGTCTTCCTCGATCGCCTTCAACACCAGCCATTGATCGATCGTGATCGTAAATCCCGCGGCCTTTAATTGTTTCTGGGCATATTGGCGATAACTTTTTATAGCCTTATCAAGACTATAGAAAATGATATTATTTAGTACTTCCATGTTAAAATAACCCGTTTAAATATAATTGATATATCAAAGATAAGATACATAATTGACATATCAATTATATTATTAAAGTTTTAACAAAAAAAATTTCGGTACTCCATTTGTTTTGTAACCTTTTATATCCTCGCTTACTCCAATAAGATGACAGAGCACACTAAACTAAAATTTAAACAATAAAAAATGAAAACAGGAGCAGCACTAAAATGGATGACAGCGGGATTGATGGGGATCTTATTATTTCCTATAGACAATTACGCGCAGCAAACGCCAAAACTTACCGACCCTGAAATAGCTTCAGTAGCGGTAACGGCAAACCAGATCGACGTCAATTATGCCAGTCTTGCTCAGCGAAAATCAAAGAATGCAGCAATTCTCAATTTCGCAAAGACGATGAAAACGGACCACCTCGGGGTTATTGCCCTGGCCACCAAATTGGTGCAGAAATTAAAGGTTACCCCAAAGACTAATGCTGTAACAAAATCTTTACTTGATGGTGAAAAGAAAACAAAAGCAATGCTTAGCAGCAAATCAGGAGGTGCTTTTAACAAAGCTTATATTAACAACGAGGTAGCCTATCATGAAGCGGTGATCAATGCTGTAGAGAATGTGTTAATTCCACAGGCGCAAAATGCAGAACTAAAGGGCTTACTTACGAATATACTCCCCGCATTAAAAACGCATCTGGAGCATGCAAAAATGGTTCAAAATGAATTAAAATGATCCTCATGCTGAAGAAGCTTTTATCATATGTGTTTGTATGGGCCCTGCTGCTTGAGATCAGCTCGGGCTGTAATTCAGACAATGGCAAAACGCAGAACAATCCTGCTTCAGGATCGGCGGCCACTAACGGAACGCCTGTAGTAAAACAGGCGCCCGTAGTGGTTATTGAGCAAATGAAGTTCACACCTGATACTCTTGCGATCCAACCGGGAGATACTGTCACCTTTATTAATAAAGACATCGTTCCCCATGATATCACGGAAGTAAACGGGGGACAGCATTCGGGAAAGCTCGACCCGGGCACTTCCTGGCGCTTTGTTCCTCAAAAAAACCTCGACTATTTTTGCAGCATTCACATGGTGATGAAAGGATCGATCAGGGTGCATCGATAACGGAGCCCTTGCCCAACCTTAATTACCTGTTGCAGTCGTGTTGATCCAAACTTTGCTCAGGGGTTCCCGCTCCACATAGCGGGGCGGCTCGTTGGGCCGGGTGGGCGCCAGCACTTCGTCAGATTGCGGCAATGCAGTAACCGCTACACGGTTCATGCGACTGTAGTTGGGCACTGCCAGCAAGGGTGAACCATCTGCCCAGGCGCCGTTGATGGTCATAACACCCCGTAAAAAGTCCGGCCGCCATTGCAACTTCAAAGGCTTGTTGCTTATTTTTTTAGTAATATCCTGGTCGGCAGATTCTATGTTGTATACCAGGGGGCCGTAACGCAGGGCTACTTTATTTTTATCCGCCACGATCCGCTTATCAGCCGTCACGCGTTGTATTTCCATAGGCAATTCTAAATCGATATGATCTCCTTTTTTCCATACACGTCTGATAGCAACATATCCATTACTAATTTTGGGAAGGATCGTTTTACCATTTACTGATATAAACTTAAATCCCTGCACCTGGGGCACCGCGCGGTAGAGCGCACTGGTGCTGCGATTGGGCACGCGCACGTAAACAGTAAACTCCCTGCTCTGTTCGGGGTTGATCGTCATATTTATTTTACCGCTCCAGGGATAATCCGTTTTTTGCACTACTTCCACATTGGTGCCGGCAACCTTATCTACGTTGATGGTACTGCCCACATACATATTTACATAAAATCCATCATCGCCCCGCACATAAGTCCAGGTAGGCAACATCAGCAGCGTACGTGGAATATTTCCCACGCAACAGGGGCAGGCATGCCAGGCGTAGCGGGGCTCACCGGTCGACAATGCATTGGTATAAGTAAAATCCTTTCCATCGAGGGATAAAGAACCAAGCAACGCGTTATACATCGTTTCCTCATAAAGATCTGCATATTTCGCATCATGGTATGCCAGGTTCATCTTATACTGGAAAAAGATCAGCCCGCAGCTGGAACAGGATTCACAGTAGGCATTGTTGCGCAAAGAAAAGTCAGGTCCAAAGCCTTCTGAAGTTTCCCCGCTGCCAATACCGCCGGTGATATAGTATTTTTTGTTCACCATATTATCCCAAAGAGACATTACGGCGCTTTGGTAATCCACATCCCCGGTTTCTGCCGCCACATCTGCCATGCCCGAATAATTATAAGTAGCCCGCACGGCATGTCCTACCGCCTCATACTGCTGCTGCACCGGCACATGACTTTGATCGTAGGAGCTGCCGCCGCCCCGGTTGTCCAGCAGGAACTTGGCCAGCTGTATATAGCTGTCGCCATGGCTTTGATGCCCTTCCATATCATTTACAAAACGGCCAAAACGCACCAGGGCCTGCTCCATTTCCTGGTGCCCGTCAAACCATTTTTTCTTACCCGGTCCAATATTCGCTACCCAGCAATCTGCCAGTTTTTTTGCAGCATTATAAAGGCGTTTATCTTTTCCGTCGGTGAGCGTGTAATGATTAATAGCCGATTCAATAAAATAACCGGCTACATATCCTTCATGATTACCCCTCCCCTCCGGCGACCAGCGGGCATGCCATTTGCTGGTATCGCGCAGGGTCCAGGCCGTTTGCAGATAGCCATCCGGTTCCTGTGCAGCCAGGATAACCGGGATCCATCGGTCCAATGTTTGCTGCATCTTTTGCTGCGCCGCAATAATTTGTGCATCGCCCTGCGGATCTACCATCAGCGCCTCACACATCGACTCAACGGTTTGGTGCACCCATGCGTTGGAAAACACATAACCCTTATGTTTCTGGTGCGGTCCTCCCCGCAAGGCTTTGGCCGCTTCAACAAAATTATCAAGCCCCCCCTGGCCCGTTTTAAGATCGGTGCGTTCGCATTGTGCAATACAAAAGGGGATCCAGTCAACGATCATGGTCTTTATGCGATCGCTCCATAATTTACTATTGACCTTGTACCGGCGCGTGTACACCACATCAAGACGTTTTGCCGGCGGAGGCGCCACCACTTTCACATTTAATGTCGATTTTGATACCGCCTTACCCGAACCCGCGGTAAGGGCCAGCACGTAATCGCCCGGCCTTGAAAAAGTGGCGGTTCCTGTTTTATCGTTCGCATTACTGAACGTCACCGTTCCCGGTCCGGCTACCTTTTGCCAGCGCACGCCCTCCACAGGCGTAGCAGATTTGATGATTCCCGATAAATACGTTTTCCCGTTCAGCATGACATCTCTGTCTGCTCCGGCAATGACAGTGAACGCAACGGACGCGCTGTTTTTTGGGGAATTACCAGGCATCTGCCCAAACAGCAGTGTTGGCATCACAATTAAAGACAAGGTCATCGTTTGTAAGAATCGGGAAATTTTCATTTATGTATTGGCTTCGTTAAATTTTATAAATCGCTGTACGAATATAAAAAAATAAAATAATTGTAAAAAATACATTTAAAAAAATATTGCGCCAGGAAACTCCCTGAGTCAGGGTACCCTAAATTGGCGATAGCTAAAACGGGGGTTTCTTTATATTTTACGCTGTTACAGCAAATGGTCCTGCATTTTGACGCGCTTTGTACTCTTAACATAAATACTGCCAATATGAAACTGTTTATTACCATTATTCTTGCCGCATTGATTGCCGTTAGCCTGGCTTATAAAAACAATCCGGTCATTCGGGTTAAGCCAACAAACATGCGCGCCGACCGGCAAGGTAAACGGGTAGCATTGCGCTGCGCGCCACCTTCTTCCAGTGAAGAATTTGTAAACGCCCCGGCTATTCCGCTGTTGGAAGGTTGGGGAAACTACCGAATGCCTGTTACTGCAATAAATGATAGTGCCCGCATTTATTTTAATCAGGGCATCAATATGTATTACGGGTTTCATATTGTTGAAGCACTGGCTTCTTTTGTAAAAGCTACTTCTTTTGACAGTTCTTTTGCCATGGGTTACTGGGGACAAGCACTGGCTATGGGACCCAATATAAACGGTGCCAACTACAGTACGCCTGCCGATGCACTTACCTGTGCAAAAAAAGCAGCAGCATTAAGCAGCCAATGTGCTGCAGTTGAAAAGGAGCTGATCGCATCTATGCTGCAGCGCTACCTGCCGGACACAACACAAAAACAGCAGCAGCTGTACCAGGCTTATGCGGGTGCACTTAAAAAAATAATGCTTCGCTATCCCGGGCACACCGATGTTCGCGTTCTATATGCCGACGCACTGATGCAGCTTCATCCCTGGGACCTGTATACTGCCGATTACCAGCCGCGCCCCTGGACACTTGAGCTCGTTGACGTATTGGAAAAGGCATTAAAGAGTGAACCCCGTCATCCGGGAGCATTGCACTATTATATACATGCCGTGGAAGGCTCAACGCGTCCGGAAAGGGGGCTAACTGCTGCAAAACAACTGCCCGTTTTGATGCCGGGGCTTGCACATTTAGTACACATGCCTTCTCACATCTATATCCGGAGCGGCTACTACGATAAAGGCGACCAGGTAAATGAAGCAGCAGTGAAGCGTTATTATACGTACACCAATAAGTTTGCCGCGGTGGAGCAAGCCAGCTTTCTTTACCTGGTGCATACCCTGCATATGCAGGCCGCCTGCGCTAATATGGCCGGCAGATCTGGGGAGGCACTGCGGATTGCGGATGACTGCCGGAAAAGCTTTGACAGCAGTGCTTTAAGCGCTCCCGGGTTTAACGGCGTTTTTGCGCAATATGTTTACATGACCCCGTTGCTCACGATGGTCCGTTTTGGCAAATGGGAGGCCCTCCTTTCTGCACCTGCAGTACCGGGAACTTATGTTTATGCCAATATAATAGACCACTACGGACGGGGACTGGCTTATGCAAGAACGCACCAAACCCCGACGGCCATCCGTGAATTGGAGCTGCTCAAAAAAAATCTGTCAAACCCGCAATTAGCCGCACCCGCTTCGCCGGGAAACAACCCTGCGATTTATGGTGCCCGCATTGCAGAAAAGATCTTAGAAGGCGTTATTGCAGAAGAGCAAAACGATCTGGAAGGCGCCATAACATTACTCAGGCAGGCAGTGAAAACAGAAGACAATATGGCTTATAGTGAGCCAAAAGACTGGGCATTGCCCGCAAGACAATACCTTGGCGCCGTGCTGCTGAAAGCCGGGCGTTACCAGGAAGCGCAGCGGGTATATGAACGGGATCTGCAGATCAACCCAAAAAATGGATGGTCATTGACGGGGCTGGCAACGGCGCTGCTAAAGCAGGGGATAAAAAACAGTGCTGCTAAAATACAACAGCAGGCAGCAAAAGCGTTTGAGCATAGTGATGTAGCAATTAGACGTTCCGTGTTTTAAAGCGCATCAGTCCTTATTGATTTCCCGCATCACGTTTTCCACCATCGCGTCGCAATAGATCAGATTAAACTCAAACAATTCACTGGCTGAATACGTTTTTTCGATCTCCGTGCGCAGGAGCGCTTTTGCGCGATTCAGCCTCACTTTTACATTCGCCTCGCTGATGCCAGCGAGACTGGCGGTTTCCGCCACAGTAAGGCCATTTATTTCCCTAAGCGAAAAAACAAGCCGGTAATGCAACGGGATCCGGACAAGTGCATTTTCGATAATATGCCCAAGCTCACGGTTCCGTACAGTTTGATCTGTGTCGTTATGAGAAGAGGCAAACATGGGCTTTGAATTGTCATTCACATCCATAGTAATTTCATTAAGGAACGATGCTTTTCTTTTTTTGTGGTAACAATTGCTCAGCATAATGCGGATGATCCACGTTTTAAAGCTGGAGCGCCCTTCAAACTGCGCCAGGTTCCGGTAGGCATCTATAAAGGTCTCCTGCATCAGATCAAGCGTATTATCGTGATCGTAGTTATACGATCGCCCAATTTTATACAGATAAGGATTAAAGCGCCTTACAATGATCTCGTAAAGCGCTTTCTCCCCCTCCAGAATGCGCTCAATAATTTCCGTTTCGGTCAATTTTTCTGACTGGACCATAATCTCAGGATACGATTTTAGACAACCGGGCCATGGAAAAAGCTGCAATAGCCATTACAAGGTCCCGTACTGCCACATCCACGTAATTCCATCCTGCTAATAAAGTTAAGGCAATTACGGTAAGCCAGGCAGCGACAATATATCCGCCCACTTCCGTTTTTTTCAGCACGATAATACCCGCAATGATTTCAATAACTCCCACGACCTTCATAAAAGTGGCTCCCGGTAAGGGCAGCAGGCCTGCTATCCCCGGATTTATATACTGTTCCCAATGAGTAAGCAGGTTGGTAAATTTATCTGCCCCTGCTACAATCGGCACTATTATAAAGGTTGTCTTTAGCAGCGCCAAAGGCTGTTTTATTGCCTGTTGCATTTCTTTACTTTCCATTTTCTTTCGTTTTAACTTGTTACTATTTGATTGGAGTAACCCTACAAAGAAAAAGTTACAAAAGAATGCAGAAACTATTTTTCAACCGGAGCTTTAAAATCCTGATTACTGAACGGCGGCGTGGCAGGAATCGTAATTACATTGAAACCATGCTTTGTGCCCTGGTGACAGGTATTACAGGTAGCCGTCAGGATCTTAAAACTATTTTTGAACTGCGCGTCGTCCTTTTGCTGAATGGCAGTGCTCACATTTTGAATCGGAGCCCCGATCATCTCTATAGATTTCGTTTCCGGCCGGTCGGCACAATAGGTTTTGATATCCTCCAGACTCTCTTTGATCTCGTTGATCTCGAAATCTGCCAGCGCCCAGTTCCGGTTGATTCCCGCAAACCAAAGTTTGTTATGATGCACCTGGATACCGCTCATAAACTCGCCTAACCCCGGCTTGTACGTTTTATGCAACTGGGCCTGCAAACTATCTATTTGCCGTTGTAATAACGCTGTATTCTGGCTGGGGGCATTGCAGGCCCAAAAGGATATGCCCATAATTACGTATAACAAATATTTCATTGCAATAAATTTTGTTATTAACACAAAGTAACAACAATAATCTTTTCAGATCCGGTATCTGTAAAAATAGCCAGCCGGTTTATCTGTTCGCCCTGCAAAAATAGTATAACGAACCTAAGTTTCCGAATAGCACAAAACACACTTTTTATATTACGTTTCCAATAATATATAGCCCAAATGCACTATTGCTGCAATCATTTATTTTTCTGATTGTACCGGCTTGGTACTTTCGCATATCTTAGAAAATGTGACGCATGTATAAAGGGCTCCTGATCGTTTTTTTGCTAATAGCATCCGTTTCTTTTGCACAAACAAAGAATTATTCCTATCTGGTCATAGACAGCAGCAGCAATCATCCCATCACTGGGGCTACGGTACTCCTGCATCCGGAAGATCTTTCGGAAACCTCTGATATCCGGGGTAGGGTCACCTTTCGTTTTCCTCCGAAAACCGGCACATTGACGGTATCTGCTGTCGGCTTTCAAACCAAAACCTTTTTATGCAAGGCACTAAAAAATGGCGACATCATCTATTTGCAGCCCCAGGCAGTGCAACTGGCAAACGTGGTGATCACCAATAATACTACAAACCCTTATGCAGCTATCAGCGAAACAGATATCCGCCTGCGGGGCGTATCCAATTCCCAGGAAGTATTAAGAATCGTACCCGGCCTGTTCATTGGCCAGCACCAGGGCGGCGGAAAAGCAGAACAGATCTTTTTGCGGGGTTTTGATAATGATCACGGGACAGATATTAACCTCAGCGTTGATGGCCTGCCCATTAATATGGTATCACATGCCCACGGCCAGGGATATGCCGACAGTCATTTTATTATCCCCGAAACTATTGCTTCCACTACCTATAAAAAAGGCATGTATGAAGCGGAAAAAGGAGACCTGGCTGTAACGGGCTTTGTCAACTTTCATACCGCTGATCATATTGATAACCTGGTAAAACTGGAAGCCGGTCAATACAATACTTACCGTGCGTTGGCGATCGTAAATCTGCTGGGCGGGCAACAACAGCAAAAAGACCAGACCTGGTACGCCGCCGGCGAATACCGTTACAGCAATGGCTTCTTTGATCATCCGCAATATTTTCAGCGCTCCAATTTTTTTAGTAAATACAATGGAAAATTAAACGACCATCAGGCACTTTCGGTTTCCATATCATCTATGTACAGTACCTGGAATGCTTCGGGGCAAATACCCGAAAACGCCGTAAACAGTGGAGTGGCCGGTTTTTACGGCGCGCTGGACCCTAAAGAAGGCGGCCTTACCTCAAGGACCAATATTAGCGCACAACTGACTACGACATTAAAAAACAATGATCTTATCAAAAACCAGCTTTATTACACTTACTATAATTTTGACCTCCACACCAATTTTACTTTTTTTCTTACCGACACGGTAAATGGCGATGAGATCCGGCAAAGAGAACAGCGGAACCTCGCAGGCTATAATGGCAGTTACCTCCATCAGGGCTTCTGGGGCAGCATCCGGCTCACCACTGATGCCGGTGTTCTCCTGCGCTTTGATCAAACGCATCATTCCGCGCTGCTGCACACTGTGGATCGTTATACATTACTGGATACGGTGAAGCTGGGCGATATTGGCGAGGGAGCAGCAGGCGCTTTCATAAACGAGACCTTTCACTTTAACAAACATTTTACATTGAATGCCGGCCTCCGGTATGATCAATTCTTTTACCGGTACCATAATCTGTTTGCAGGCGACACCAGTTTTGCCGGTACCGGTTTGTATAAAGCGCGTAATTATACGATCAGCCCCAAATTGAATTTCTACTACCAGGCGGCGCCCAACCTCCAGTTCTATTTATTCACAGGAAAAGGCTTTCATACCAATGATGCCCGTGTAGTAGTGGCTGAAAAGGGAACACAAACCCTTCCGGCAGCTTATGGCAGCGACCTGGGAACGATCTTCAAACCGATTACAAAGCTCCTGATCAATGCAGCTATATGGTATAGCCATCTGCAACAGGAATATGTATATGGCGGCGATGGCGGCACAGTGGAATTCAGCGGCCCCACCCGGCGTACCGGTTTTGATTTTTCCGCGCGTTACCAGCCGGTACAAAGCATTTACTTCGATGCCGACGTGAACTATGCGCATGGGCGGGCCATCGATGCTCCGGCGGGAAAAAATCATATCCCTCTCGCACCAGTTTGGAGCAGCACCGGCGGTATTACCTGGATGCTGAAGAACGGGATCAATGGCAGCTTCCGGTATCGCTGGCTGGGGAACCGGCCCGCCAATGAATCTTATTCTTTAACGGCCGCAGGATATTTCGTCAATGATTTTGTACTGAATTATACCCGGGAAAAATATGAGCTCGGTCTTACGATCAATAATCTTTTTAATGTAAGATGGAAGGAGACGCAATTTGAGACCATCACCCGTTTAAAGCACGAAGCCCCGGTAGATGGGATTGCTTTTACGCCCGGCACCAAATTTGCTGCCGTTCTGCATTTCAGTTACTTTTTTTAACTCCTGTTGCCACTACTGGTTTTTATAAAAATGAGGATATTATTTTCCGAACACCTGTCGTCAAAAAACAAAAACCAGATACGTAACAATTTTGTCCTGATTTGTGCTATTTTTAATTAGCAGATGATAGTATTTTTGATGTGTAAACATTGATATGAAAAGTTTAGTGTGGATTTTTGTTGTTTTCTTTTCATTCATCCTGACAGCGAGTGCTGCAGGTCGTTCGGTAACGGGCAGCAGTCCTGTTGAAAAAATCCACAGCCACCACAGGTCGGTTACAGCTCCGGCTGACTCAGGATTTAGCAAAGCCGCTCCCGCGGAAGATGACGCGCTCCTTTTTTTGGCTGAGGAAGATTTTTCAATTCACAAATATCTTTACCTCCCGGCATTATTTTTAAGAATCCTGCATCATGATTACCGCCTGCAGCAACAGGTTGTACAGCCGGATGAAAGCCAGATACGTCTTTCGGAATTAATAACCGGGAAACTACCCATTTATTTATTGCACCACACGCTCCGCATTCCCTACATTTAGCAACTGCTTTAGCAGTAGCGTCTGCCCTGCCTGTTTTTGATACCCGCTATGGATCCGTCCTGTTCGCGTGGATACACAAGCACAGGTCCCCCCTATTGGTTTTTCAATCACAATTACATAAATCTTTTATTATGCACTTAACGCCTCGCGAAACGGAAAAGCTGCTACTCCACCTGGCCGGAGAATTAGCTGCGAAAAGAAAGGCCCGTGGCCTGAAATTGAATTACCCCGAAGCCATTGCCTACATCAGCAGTGAGCTGCTGGAAGCCGCCAGAGATGGGAGAACAGTTGCCGACCTGATGCAGTACGGC
This sequence comes from Niabella sp., assembly GCA_017744795.1. Taxonomy (GTDB): domain Bacteria; phylum Bacteroidota; class Bacteroidia; order Chitinophagales; family Chitinophagaceae; genus Niabella. The sequence continues at coordinate 35,140 of JAGIAQ010000021.1, forward strand.
GCTACGCTCCTTGGCCGGAAAGATGTTATGGAAGGTATTCCTGAAATGATCCACGACATCCAGATCGAAGCCACTTTTCCTGACGGAACAAAACTCGTAACTGTACATGATCCCATTCGTTAAACTTAAAAATCTGAACTCATGATCCCAGGAGAATATTTTATAAAAAAAGGCGATATTATCGCCAATAAGGACCGCAAAACCATAAAAATAAAAGTAACGAATACCGGCGACCGCCCGATCCAGGTGGGCTCCCATTTTCATTTCTTTGAAGTAAACCGGGCGATGTCCTTTGACCGTGAAAAGGCATTTGGTATGCGGCTGAACATTATTGCCAGCACCGCTGTGCGCTTTGAACCGGGTGAAACCAAAGAAGTGGAGCTGGTAGCGCTTGGAGGTATGCGCCGCGTATACGGGCATAACAACCTGGTAAACGGGGACACTACCCTTCCCAAAAATAAACTGGCGGCCCTGCAGAGAGTGGAAAAACTCCAGTTCAAAAACAAAGAAGTGAAATAATCTATTACCCTTTAAAATTGATGCATCATGAGTCTTAAAATAAGCAGAAAAACGCATAGCAATATATTCGGCCCCACCGAAGGCGATAAAGTTCGCCTGGGCGATACCGAGATCATCATCGAAATTGAAAAAGATTTTACCCATGCCGGCGATGAAGCCAAATTCGGGGGTGGTAAAACCATCCGGGATGGCATGTGCCAGTCCTCTACCGCGGTGCGCGATCAGGGCGTGCTGGACCTGGTTATTACCGATGTAATTGTGATTGATCACTGGGGCATTGTAAAAGGAGATGTAGGCATTAAGGACGGAAAAATCGTAGGCGTGGGATGCGCCGGCAATCCGGACACGTCCGATAACATTTCCCCCAATATGATCATTGGAGCTTCCACAGAAGTACATGGCGGCGCGGGGTATATTCTTACCGCAGGCGGTATCGACACCCATATTCACTTTATAAGCCCTACCCAAATAGAAACAGCACTGTTTAGTGGAGTTACTACTATGATTGGCGGTGGTACTGGTCCGGCCGATGGCACGAACGCCACTACCGTAACTCCCGGCAAATGGAATATCCAGCGCATGTTACAGGCAGCAGAAGCCTTTCCCATGAACCTTGGTTTCTTTGGTAAAGGGAACTGCGCTACCGAAGCGCCTATTGCGGAACAAATAGAAGCAGGTGCTCTGGGTGTAAAGATCCATGAAGACTGGGGTGCTACTCCGGCAGTGATTGACGCTTCGTTAAAAGTAGCCGATGCGTATGATGTACAGGTAGCGATCCACACTGATACGCTGAATGAGGCGGGCTACCTGGAAGATACGATCAACGCCATCAACGGCCGGGTGATCCACACCTTCCACACAGAAGGCGCCGGCGGCGGACACGCTCCGGATATTATTAAAGCGGCCATGTACCCCAATGTACTGCCGGCTTCCACCAACCCTACCCGCCCGTACACAAAAAATACGATCGATGAGCACCTGGATATGCTGATGGTATGCCACCACCTGAGCAAAGACATACCCGAGGACGTCGCCTTCGCTGATTCCCGGATCCGTCCGGAAACCATCGCAGCAGAGGATATTCTCCAGGACATGGGCGTATTCAGTATTATGAGCTCCGATTCACAGGCCATGGGCCGTGTAGGCGAAGTGATCACCCGCACCTGGCAAACAGCCGATAAGATGAAAAAACAAAAAGGGCATTTGCAGGAAGACGAAAAGAATGATAACGACAATTTCAGGGCAAAGCGGTATGTATCCAAGTATACCATCAACCCGGCTATCGCCCATGGTATTTCCAACTACGTAGGATCGATAGAAACCGGTAAAATTGCGGACCTGGTACTTTGGAAGCCCGCACTTTTCGGGGCCAAGCCGGAAATGATCATCAAAGGCGGTATGATCATCGCCAGTAAAATGGGCGATGCCAATGCCTCCATCCCCACCCCGCAGCCCATCATTATCCGCAATATGTTTGCAGCATACGGCAAAGCGGTTACCCGCTCCGCTTTCACCTTTGTATCAAAGGCATCCCTGGAAAAGAACATCGGGGAAGCATACGGATTGGAAAAAACATTATTGCCAGTGATGAACTGTCGCAATATTTCCAAAAGGGATATGGTCCACAACAACGGGTTGCCCGAGATCACAGTGAACCCCGAAAACTACGAAGTACGTGTGGATGGGAAAAAGATCACCTGCGAGCCAATTGCAGAAGTAGCGCTCGGACAGCGGTATTTCCTGTTTTAGCAAGCAGCTTACTTTTCAATAAATAACAACCACATAGACACATAGCTTTCATAGTCTCTTTATTGATCAAAAAGAGCTACGTGCCTATGTGGTTAAAATTAAAGCGCGAACATTCCGACGCTCCTTATTTAATTTTTTATCAGATGCAGTTAAAATTTCTTAGTATACTATTATTGATAGCCGGGCTCACCGTCAGCTATCAGGGCTTTGCTCAACAAGGTGATGTTATGATCTACGGATCATTAAACTATCAGAATCATAATAAGACAGGCGAAACCTTTGGCGCGAACCCTATCGGCGCGGGCTATTTTTTTAACAATCACGTAGTGGCAGGTATCAATTACGCATTCAACTGGGAGAAGAATACCAATCACGACCTTATCCAGCGGCATCATGAAACGGGTCTTTTTTACAGCGATTCCAAAATGCTGGGCGACCATTTCGTGATCATCGGGCAACTGGACGCGCACTACGTGTGGGGGTCTACGGATCTTAACACCCCTGCGGCTTATGAGTACAAAGGCTATCTCTTGCGGCTCTACCCACTCGTGGGCGTAATATTGGGGCATGGCTGGACGTTAAAAGCTAAATTCTGTGAACTGTCCTACCAGCAAACTAAAGGCAATGATGCGGCAAAAACAAAAGACAAGTTACTGATCGCCGGCATTAATGGCAGTACCATCGGCCTGGGC
>JAGIAQ010000021.1:38109-43643 GCA_017744795.1 Niabella sp.
GCCTGGGCGTTTCAAAGAACATTTCTTTCAAAAAACACAGTTCATGATCGTAAGAGAAATCATCGGCAATACTTCCGATATAACGGAAAGCGGACTGGAACAGGACCTGCTGGAGCTGGAGTGGTATGAAACCACGAAACGCATCCAACGGAAACATACCCGTTCCGGAAGAGAGATCGCCATCAAATTTTTGCGCGAAGGGCAGCGGTTACGCCAGGGAGACATCCTGGTACGCGAAGGGAATACCATGGTAACCGTGGACATTAAACCCTGCGAGGCGATCGTAATTGCCCCACAAACGCTTTTAGAGATGGGAACGATCTGTTATGAGATCGGCAATAAGCATTTGCCGCTTTTTATCCAGGATAATAAGGTAATGATGCCTTTTGAAATGCCCATGTTCCGGTGGCTGGAAAGCAGCGGCTATAAGCCCGAAAAGCAAGTAGTCCGGTTGCTCAACATTCTTAAATCAAATGTAGAGCCGCATAGTCATGGCAATAACAATTCGCTTTTCTCGAAAATTTTAAACCTGGCATCAAAAGAATAACATATGGGCTGTATGAAGCGCCCACGCTTCATACGCTTATTTTATCGGCTTTGCCGGTCAACAAAAACAACACTTCATGCAATCTTCTTTTTTAGGCGCCTTACTGCATCTTTCAGACCCCACCCTCCCCATTGGCGGGTATACCCACAGCAATGGATTGGAGACCTATGTGCAGGAAGGCATCGTGAACAATGCAGCCACGGCGAAGGCATTTGTGGTCAATATGCTGCAGCAAAATATCCGGTACAATGACGCCGCCTATATGGTGAGGGCCTACCGGGCAACCGCGCAGCAGGACCTTGTTGAACTGCAACGACTGAGCGGGGAATGCACAGCATTAAAATCGCCGATGGAAATAAGGCAGGCCAGCATTAAACTGGGGCTGCGGCTGATCAAAATATTTAAGCGGCAGGAATCCTTTGAATTGGTAACGCTGTTTGAGCAGGCGATACAGCAAAAGGAAGCCGACCCGCATTATTGTATTGTATTTGGATGCTATGCCCGGCTATTGAATATTCCGCTGCCGGAGGCCCTGTTTGCATTCTATTACAATGCCGCTGTGGGCATGATCACCAATAGCGTAAAACTAGTGCCGCTGGGACAGCTGGACGGGCAGGATATTCTGTTCCAGATTCAGCCTTTATTAAAAGAATTAAGCGCAACAACCGCCGATATCCCCGACGAAATGCTGGGCCTGTGTGCCGTGGCTTTTGACATCCGGTGTATGCGGCACGAGCGGTTGTATTCGAGGTTGTATATGTCGTAAATCAAAACCATTAAGAAGTTAAGATAGTTAAGCAATTCTTAATGCTCTTAATTTTAATGGTCCAAAGCGATGATAGTAGCATTATAGTTGAAGTGTGCGACGCAACTCAGTTGAGGCCTATTCCTCCGCTGGGTTCATAAAAAATAAACATAAACAAAAAGATATGGAAAGAAAATATGTAAAAATAGGAGTAGCCGGTCCGGTGGGATCCGGGAAAACGGCCCTGCTTGAGCGGTTGAGCCGCCGGCTGATGAACGAATATGACCTGGCCGTGATCACCAATGATATCTACACAAAAGAAGATGCTGAATTTATGGCCAAGAACAGCCTGTTGCCGCAGAACCGGATCATTGGTGTGGAAACCGGAGGTTGTCCGCATACCGCCATCCGCGAAGATGCCAGTATGAACCTGGAGGCCGTGGATGAGCTGGTGAACCGCTTTCCTGATATCGAGCTGATCCTTATTGAAAGCGGCGGCGACAACCTCTCTGCCACTTTTAGTCCGGACCTGGCCGATGTAACCATCTTTGTGATCGACGTGGCCGAAGGAGAAAAGATCCCCCGGAAAGGCGGTCCCGGTATTACCCGTTCTGACCTGTTACTGATCAACAAGATCGACCTGGCCCCTTATGTGGGCGCCAGTCTTGAAGTAATGGAAAACGATGCCCGGCGCATGCGTAAGGGCGCCCCCTTTGTGTTCACTAATTTAATGTCGATGCAAGGATTAGATGAAGTGATCGGCTGGATCAAAAAATATGCATTGTTAGAAGAGGTAGAGGAGCCTGCATTCCTCCGGTAACATGATCAATACACTAAACATCACTGTTGAAAAAAACGAAAAAAGATCGTTCCTGAGGGATGTGTATGTTACGCAGCCCTTCCGGGTGATCCCCGTTGGACAGCATAAGCCGGATGATCATGCCTACCTGATGATCATGAGCTCTTCGCCGGGTATCCTCAGTGGGGACCAGCATGAGCTCTCGATCCACGTAAAGGAAAACGCCCGCCTCCAGCTGCAATCACAATCCTACCAGCGGCTGTTCAATATGGAAGCCAGCGCGGGGCAGAAAATGGAGGTCACTTTAGAAAAAGGAAGTTCTTTTTTTTATGTTCCCCACCCTATTGTGCCGCATAAAAACTCCACGTTTACCAGCTGCAGCCGCATTCATATGGCAGAGCATTGCGAGTTGCTGATGAGCGAGATCATCACCTGCGGGCGTAAACATCACGGAGAGGTTTTTGAGTTTACCAAATTCCACAATCTTTTTGAAGTGTTCCACAACGGCAAGCTGGTGCTTAAAGACAACATCCTGTTGCAGCCCAAAGAAAACCCTTTACAGGCCATGGGCCTGCTGGAAAACTTTACCCACCAGGGCACGCTTATCTATTCCGCTACAACTGATGGCCAGCCTGTTCCCGAACTTACAGACAAAATAAATGAGCTGCTGGAACGGGAGGAGGATATTCTTGGCGGCGTATCTCAACTCCATCATAAGGGCTTTGTGGTACGTGTACTGGGGCATGGCGGTGAACAATTATTTACCCTTTTTCAAAACATACAGGAGCTGATATGGAACATTCCCAATTAATAGCACTGGCGCTTACTGCCATTACCATCAGCTGTTTGCATACAGCATCCGGACCGGATCATTACCTGCCTTTTGTGGTGCTTTCCCGGTCGCGAAAATGGAGCCGCTCCCGGACCATTTTCCTGACCATCATTTGTGGCATCGGGCATATTCTAAGCTCTGTGCTGATCGGATTTGCAGGCGTTTTCCTGGGATGGCAGCTTACTAAAATTACCTGGCTGCAGGATGTAAGGGGCCACCTTTCGGGCTGGGCGCTGCTGATCTTTGGCATCCTGTACCTGTTATATGGTATCCGTCAGGCTTATCTCAATAAGCCGCATAAGCATTTTGATGTTATGGGAGACGATGTTTATGTTTATGAGCACACCCACGGGCAAACCGTTATGCCCGGTAGCCGTGTAAAAGTAACGCCGCTGGTGCTTTTCGCCATTTTTGTAATGGGCCCCAGTGAGCCTTTGGTCCCTTTATTATTTTATTCCGGCACGCAGCGGTCTATATCAGAAATTGTTGTTCTTATTACCGTATTCACCATCAGTACCGTGCTCACTATGCTGACCATGGTATTGATCGGCATTTATGGATACTCCTTTTTTAATACCAGCAGGCTCGAACGTTACATGCACGCGATCGGAGGTGGCGTGGTAACCCTATGCGGTATTGGTATTGTGTTCTTAGGTTGGTAGTTAATAAATTAAAAATAATCATGCAATCGAAATCATTCATTTTTATCCGTACCCTGTTCAGAGGCATTGGACAGATCATGCTGCAGGAAAATGCTTTAACCGGACTTTTATTCCTGATCGGCATTTTCTATGGTTCCCTTTTAGGAGGCATTGCCGCATTGGTTTCCGCTGTTGTTGGTACGCTTACCGCTTATTTATTAAAATATGATCAACAGGAAATTGAACAGGGCCTTTATGGTTTCAGCGCCACACTGGTGGGCGTAGCCATGGTTTTTTTCTTCAAATCGGTTCCAGTAATATGGATCGCCGTTATCGTGGGTTCCGTGCTGGCCGCTATGCTGCAGCATTTCTTTATTGTAAAAAAATTACCCGGATTTACTTTCCCCTTTATTGTGGTTACCTGGATATTGCTTTACCTGTTCCACCAGGTCATTCCCGAGCCCAATTCTGTTTCGCTGGTTAATGAATTAGCCGAAAAAGATGAATTTGCTACCGGCCTCCACGGATTTGGAGAAGTCATTTTCCAGGACAGCGTCATCGGCGGCCTTCTCTTCTTCCTCGGTGTCTTTATCAATAAGCCGGTTGCAGCGTTATACGGCCTTGCGGGGGCCATGCTGAGCGCCTATATTGCGATTCATTTAGCAGAGCCGACGCCTGACATTGAAATGGGATTATTCAGCTTCAATGCCCTCTTATGTGCGATCACTTTTGCGGGAGATGATCCCGTTGACGGTATTTTTGTACTGTTCTCTGTGGCACTGGCGGTGGTCTTTGATGTGCTCATGATACGTATACATTGGTCCGTGCTCACCTTCCCATTTGTAGCAGCGAGCTGGGTTACCCTGTTGCTGAAAAAATGGATCCCTGTTCCCAAAAAAGTATCCTGACCAGGCAAATACCAATTATTATAGATGAACTTATCTTAAAAGCCGCACCTTCCCGTATTTCCGGCTTCCCGGCCATTGATTCGCTTACAACAGGGTTTTCAAAAAATAGATTTTTAAGCGTCGTGCATATACAAATAATTTAAAGCAGTCTGTAATCTTTATAAGTATCTTTAGTATTCAATATTAAGCACCCAACAGACTCTTATGGCGTATTCCATAAAAATGATCAGTAATTATGAATACAAAAAACAATTCCTTCCGGAAATTCCGGAAAATGTATTACACGATCATTCAAACATACAGCTCTATAAAATAGAATCTTACCTGAAAGATATCCTTATTCCTGTTCCTCCCTACAGAACTTCTTTTAATTTCCTGATGGTGGTCACAAAGGGATATATCCAGCAGCAGTTGGAGACGCAAAATTATACCATAACAGCGGGACAGGCGATCCATATCAAACAAGGCTGTATTACCCGTACCCTTGAACTTTCCCCTGACCTGCAGGGTTTTTATCTGATCTACGAGAACGATGTAATTACAAATCTTTTTTTAAACAACAGGGAACTGGACTTTTTCTTTACGGCGCCCTGCGTTCAGCTTGCTGCCAGAGAAGTAAAATGGCTTGAAAAGTCTTTTTTCCTGTTAAAAGAGGAACTGGACAGCATTACGTCTAACAGCCCGCGGGATATATGCCTGGCGTTGTTTTCCGCCACGCTCCTTAAGATCATGCAATCCGGTAACCGGGGCGCTCCGGCATTAACAAGGGAACTTAAAATAACCTATCAGTTCAGAACCGAAGTACAGCGGCATCATCTTACTCATAAAGAGGTCTGCTTCTATGCAAAAAAAATGCAGCTGTCGGAAACCTATCTTAATAAATGTGTTAAGAAGACCACAGGAAAACCGCCTAAACAGTGGATTCAGGAAATCAGCATCCTGCACAGTCAGATCCTTTTACAGGACCTGACCAAAGAAATTTCGGAAGTGGCATACGAACTAAACTACCAATCGGCCTCTTATTTTACGCGTATCTTTCATAAAATCACAGGTACCACCCCA
>JAGIAQ010000220.1 GCA_017744795.1 Niabella sp.
CATCTACCAACTTTATTATTTTTTGGCCTTACTGCTTTCACCGTGTACAATGGCGGAGCGCACCAGCACCTTAATGGCTTTTTTATTCTTTCCGTCGATTGCCTGCAGCAACGCCTGCACGGCGTTTTCGCTGATGGACTGCAGGTTTTGTTTGATATAGGTTATGGAGGAATAGAAAAAATCGAACACGTCGCTTTCATCAAAACTGATAACACCCAGGTCCTGCGGCACCCGAACGCCTTTTGAATGGAGCACTTTCAATGCCTGCACGGAAATACTGTTGGTGGCAAATACTAATGCGTCCACCGGTCCGTTTTTTTTGTCCAGAAGGTATTCAATGGCTGTTTCCACATTTTCTTTGTATTGCTCATAGGAAACCTTAGCCAGCCATTTACTGTTGAAGCGGATACCGCTGTCTTTTAACGCATCCTTATACCCTGCTATCCGTTCCTGCATATGGGTAAGGGGGGTATCATAGGCCACAATACCGATCTTCTTATGTCCGTTCCTGATCAGCAATTTTACCGCATTATACATGGCATCATGATTATCGGTCACCACCAGGTTTGTTTCAATTTCGGTAAAGCCTCGGTCCATCAGTACAAAAGGAGTTCCGTTTTTTTTCAGTCCTTCGATCTGTACCTGCGATCCTGCTACGGGAGTAATAATGAGCCCGTCTACCTGGCGGTTTAAAAAGGTATCGATCAGGTTTTGAGACTTCTCCAATTTTTCGTCGCTGCTGCCAAAAAGCACGGTGTATCCGTTCTTTTGCGCTTCCAGTTCGATGATCCGCGCCAGCATTGCAAAAAATGGGTTCGATATATCTGCCACTATAAGACCAATGGTATGCGTTCTGCCAAACTTCAGCCCGCGCGCGATCAGGTTGGGCTGATAGTTCATTTCTGCAGCCACCTTTCGTATTTTTTTTGCAGCGGCTTCGCCCACACGGGCCTCTTTTTCCTTTCCGTTCAACACGTAGGATACTAATGCAGTGGATACCCCTACTTTATTGGCAATATCCTTCAGCGATACACGTTTTTTGATCATGGCGATACTTTAAACACGAATGGATTGTGGTAAAAACAGAACTCCCATAACGGCTTTGCAATTGTTACCAATACAAAGTTTAGTTTTATTCCCTGAATACAACTATTTTTTATTAGATTTATAATATCCGGCGGGATAAATCTACAGGTTTTTACCTAAAAAAGCCCTTTTTAATCGAGTAAGCAGCATAAAATTGTTTTTCTTTTGCTACAAAATTTCAGGTCAGCTAGCTTCCGTTTATTTTTGCATAAGCACCACAACCGAACGGGCTGGTATCGTTACACTCCCAGAAACATCAGCAGCTTCCGGGTTTTCGGGTGTTGCCATCTTAAACGCAGCAGGTTGCCCGCCCGTTAGTGTAACGCTGGCAGTAATGGCCTTCTCCATTTCCATATTAGCAAGCACAACTGCTTTTTTACCCGATTGGGTTTGAAAAACGGTATAACGGTGCGCGCCATTTGCGTGTACTGCAGCCCCAAGCACATCTTTAAAATCTGCATCCCAAAGCCATGCTTTGTATTTTCGACGCAGTGCATCTATTTTTTTTCCATATGCCAATGTTAAAGGAAAGTCATTCACATGACCTTTAAAAAAATAGGGCTCATAGCTAATGATATAGCGGTCCATCAAAATAAGATTTAGCTTCTCCCGGTCATCAACGCCTGTTACTGCTATAACAATTGGTGCATGGGGGTCAATATACCGGTCTACAGGGGTAGAGGATAAATTAATTCTAAAATAAGAGCAGGGGTAATATTGCATCAGCCAGTCCATATGCCCTTCACCGGCAAATATGAAATCAGGATCTTTTTTATGTGCCAGGTTATTCAGCATTGCGCCCATGGGCAGATCACCTTCGTAAATAAATTTCGGCGCTTTATAACCATGATCCGGGGCAAAATTGTACAAAGCAGGTCCGTGATGACAATTTTCATCAAACAGCCAGCCTGACGCATCCAGGTCTAAGACTTTTTTAAACTCCCGGGCGATGATCTTTTGATACTGCGGGCTGTTAAAATCCATTATAGCCCGACGGTGATTGTTAATACCCGCCAGCTGTGTAGGCGTATAATAGCTATAGCCACCCTGCTCATAAGGTATTCCGTAGGGATCTTTGACCTCGTATTTATAGAGTTCCTTCTTATACCATTCGGTTGTTTTATCGGCCCAGTTTATTTTACCAAAAAGGATGACGTGCACCCCCAGGTCCTGTATTTTTTTGATCGCTGTGTGCAGCGCATCAAAGGTTCCCAGATGGGGATCAAAATCCTGCGAAGGATCATTTCCATCCTGGCCCAGTTTATTCCAGCCCACAAGCTGTATGGCTGTTACTCCGTTGTCAGCGCATTCTTTGCCGTATTGATACAGCTCATTAAAATGCACCCGCCAGTCCTCTTCCGGTGAATTGATTTGCAATTGCAGCCAGGAATGTACCTCCTGCAACCAGGGAGCTATATGGGGCTGTTTAAACCATTTTTTCCGCCACTCCTTATAAATGTCCACACCAGCCTGCCAATCGCCTTTATAGCCCGTAAACAGAACGGGCACCATCGCGGTAGTTGAACCGGGCGCTGCAAAAAGAAAATGACATAACCGGAATTCGGTATTCACGGTTAGTCCCGAAACAGTATCGGTTTGCGGAACCCCCGCGCGCACTGAATTTATATTTCCGGGGTGCTGCTCAAACG
>JAGIAQ010000221.1 GCA_017744795.1 Niabella sp.
TAATTATTTTTCCCCGGACAACAGTGATTCAATATTCCTTATTTTACATTTTCTGGAATCCGCTGCTTAAGGGAACGAAATTGATTCACCATTGTCTGCTCACTTTCAAAATCCGAATCCCATTCACTATTCACCATTGTCCATTCACTCCTAAAACCTGTACCCCACAGAAAGCCCCAGGCCTCCGTTCCGGAGTACAGCACCATTCCGGTTACCCTGATCTTTTGGCTCCAGGTTGGAAAAGCTGGTTTGTCCGTTCAACTGTAAAGAAACCCTGTTGGGGAATTCATAGCCGACCAATATATTACCGCCCACGTCAAAGGGTTTTCCAAATACCAGGGTGTTGGCCGCCTTGCTGTCGTTGGCATAATCATTAATGAATTCCATCTTACCGGTTGTGGTGTTCCCGTTGAGCACACTATGATAATTGCCGCCAGCCGCATAAGCGAAATAAGGACCCACACCAATCATAAAATGACCGTTCCCTGCCTGCGGTTTATAAATGAAATTAACCGGTACTTCTATATTATAGGTATTAATACGCGTGTAGTCCCCTGCCTGGGAAGTACTGCCGTCCTGCCACATATAGTCGTTCGCATTATAAGTCAGCTTCGCCCCCTTCATGCTGAATAAAGCAGCCGGCTGTATAAAGAATTCATAGCCCACGGGAATATCAAAAGTAAGACCCACATTAGCGCCCGGGGTGAATTGTGCGCCGGTGATCTTATTGCCATTTTGATCCTGTATATTCAAACTGGAGAGATTCAACCCTGCCTTAATACCCAGGTCTACCTGGGCCATGGCAGTGCCGGCTATGGTTACGGTTACTGCCAGAATTAATAGTTTCAGAAAAGATTTGTTCTGTTTCATAAAATAAAGATTTGATTTAAAATGATCTTTCGTCCTTTGTACATTAGTCAGACGCTATTTGGACCGCAAAAAGTTTACTAAGTAACCTGCGCGGGCTGATTTTATCATTTTTTTTGCAAATGGCTGAGACTGATCGGGAACCGGGGCTATGCATTTTTCAGGAGCGGGACGAGTGACGGGGCCGATGTTAAATAAATGCAAAAAACAATAGCGAGCAGGCCGGCTCGCTATTGTGCAATGCGCGAATCATTTATGTTGTTATCATTTTTTGATGACCGTATCCTTTACAATCCTGGGCGGGGTCATTCGGGTGTTTTCATCTTTTAACGGCGGTGGTTGCGGCGACGGAATCTTTATTCCGTACTTCTTTTCAAAAGCCTGGGCTTTGGAGCCGGTTATATCCTCTTTTATAATGCTGCCGTTCTTGTATTTTACAGTTATGTACACCTTATGCCCGGGGGCTGTTATTTTCAGGCCTTCAACATCAGCAGGAAGCGGTTCCCCCTTCATGTCCGCTCCTCCTGTTGGCGGCGGTGGAGGCGGAGGAGGAACGGGTGCTGATTGACCCCTGCCGGGCGCTGGAGGAGGCGGAGGAGGCATTTTAGGCACAGAAGCCCGTTGTTCTTTTGTCATTTTGTTGGAGTAAAGATCGGCAGCCTGCTGAACTGCTGCCCAATCTGTAACCTGGTATCCTCCCTGTTTGCCTGCGACTCTTGAACTGCTTTCAACTTTTTTATACTCCTCCATTTCTTCAGCTGTTGCCCCGGAATGCTCCCGAACATCCCTTACAACAGTTGGAAGTACAAAAATTTTAGCCCTATTAAAGTTAACGACCGTTCTGGCGTCTTCTGAAGTCATATGTCCATATAAATACTTTGCCCGGCTATAATCATCATTGTCCATTTTATAGCCTTTGGACGCCTTATTATAGTCCCGCGACATAATGGTTTTATATTCAAGAATATCATTTTCCGTCAGATCCTTTACAATTTTTGGAGGGGAGAATTGCTTTACCTCTTTTTGTGAATAAACCTTTTCAGAAAAAATGCCGATCAATGCTCCCAGCAAAGGGATCAGCAGCAGCGCTTTTAAAACCGCAAACTTTGATTGATTACGTTGTAACATAAGTAAACGTTTTTTTGTGGTGAAAAAATAAAAACTGCTTGCAAGCGGTATGAAATTGTTTACGTAAACATTTTTTAGTAACAGACGCTGATAGCTCTGTGTATTGCCGGTCCTTTTTACTACGGCCTGGTCCGCCAGGAATTCATGATTCAATTGAACGGATCTTTTGTACAGCCAGATGAGGGGATTAAACCAACATAGGGCCTGCACCAGTTCAATGAACAGGATATCCCAGGAATGCTTTTGCCGCACGTGCGCCAGCTCATGCTCTAAAACGGCAGTATCAATCTCGCCCTGTTCAAACTGTTCGCTGTTTAGAAAAATATAGTTTAAAAACGAATGCGGCAGCCTGTCATGAGCCGACAATACAATACGGGCTTCATAAAAGGGGCGGTATTCCTGTTTTCCGATCTTCTGTTTTAACCTCCAAACACGATACGCCAATCGCAGGAACAACACCAGGCTGATCAGGAGTACAATAGTGTAGGCAGCCCCGGGCAGCCAGTCGATAAAAAAAAGTGGCTTTGCAACAACCGGGGCAACCGTGCCCAACGGAACAGAAACTTCCGCTGGCACTTCTATTGCTTCAATTGTGATGCGGAATAAGATCAACGGAATAAGAAAAGAAACGGCCACCGCTCCCAGCAAATAAAACCGGTTAAACACCAGCATCTTTTCCTTTTGAAGCAAAAAGAAATAAAAGGCGTACAACAGGCCGCTGCAGGCAATTACTTTTAAAAAATAAAGTATCATTTTTTCTTTTTTTCTTTTCCCAGGGATTGTATCTGTTTGTCTACAATTTGTTTCAGTTCTTCCAGCTGTTCTTTGCTTAAATTGGTCTCTTTGGTAAAAAAAGAGGCAAACTGCAAAACAGAATCGTCAAAATAATTCCGGATCATGCTGTTAACATGCTTCGAAAAATAGTCGGCTTTTTTGATCAAAGGATAATATTCGCGTGAGTTACCGTATTGGGTATAACTGATCACTCCTTTTTCTGTCATCCGCTTCAAAAGCGTTGCCACCGTTGTGTTTGCGGGTTTGGGATCGGGGAAACTATCGATCAGGTCTTTCATAAAGGCCCGTTCCGCTTTCCAGATGTATTCCATCAACTGTTCCTCTGATTTTGACAATTTAACCATTCTACAATTATAGATTTAATTCTACAAATGTAGAATTAAAATTGAAACCAAAAAATTTTTTATAAAAAAACCTCCGCAAGCGGAGGCCTTAATAACGAATTGGAATCAGTTTTATCAGAATATTGATGTATTGGGTTTGTGAGAACACCCCATAGACCACATTACAGGAATAATTATTCAAATAACAGGCTTTTAATGCTAATATCGAATGCCACGAATTCACGAATCTAAATGCTCCGTTGGTGCATTTAGATTCGTGCCTATTTCATTGAAGAAGGAACACCTGATAATTCATTCGTGCATTCGTGGCAACTTTTAAATTGATCCACATTACTGCAGCCGCAGCAACGCGGTGGTCTCGCTCCTTATTTTATTGCATAGTTCTTCATTTTCTTCCAGGCTCTGGCCCAGGGAAGGGATCATCGTTTTCAGTTTTTTCTTCCACTTACCCTGGAAACGATCAGGGAAGCATTTTTCCAGCAAGGTCAGCATAATAGAAACTGCGGTGGATGCGCCCGGGGAAGCGCCCAGCAAGGCGCCGATGGTTCCATCTTCACTGCTTACGATCTCAGTACCAAATTGCAGTGTAGCGCCCTTCTCAGGATCTTTATAAATGATCTGCACCCGCTGCCCCGCATCTTCCAGCTTCCAATCCTTCGCCTTTGCATTCGGGTAAAATACTTTCAATGCTTCAATGCGATCCTCGAAAGAAAGGCTCAGTTGCTGTACCAGGTATTTTTCCAGATCGTAGTTCTTCATCCCCACTTTCATCATTGAAAAAATATTCCAGTATTTGATCGATTCAAAAAGATCCCAATAAGAGCCTTCTTTTAAAAACTTAGTAGAAAAAGAGGCAAAGGGACCAAACAAAATGGACTTCTGATCGCCCATTACCCGGGTATCCAGGTGCGGCACGCTCATGGGTGGCGCTCCTACTGAAGCCTGTCCGTAAACCTTGGCTTCATGCTTTTTTACCACTGCAGGGTTGTTGCACACCAGCCACTGCCCCCCTACCGGAAACCCGCCATAGAGCTTGCTTTCAGGAATATCGGTATCCTGCAATAACGCTAGTGATCCGCCCCCGGCGCCAATAAAAACAAAACGACTGTAAATGATCATTTTTTCGCCGGTTGCCATATTCTTTACCTTCACCTTCCATTTTCCATCCTCCTGCCGGATAAGGTCATATACCTCATGCAGCAAATGCAGCTGGGTATTGCCCCGGGCAATCATATTGTCGATCAGGATCTTAGTGAGCGCACCATAATCAACATCGGTCCCTGATTCGGAATAAGTGGTTGCTACTTTCTCCTTCGCATCACGTCCTTCCACCACCAAGGGAATCCATTTTTTAATAACCGCCGGATCCTCAGAATATTGCATTCCCTGGAACAATTTAATTTTTTGCAGGGCCGTATATCGTTTTTTAAGATATTTAACGTCTTTGGAGCCCCGCACAAAACTCATATGCGGCACCGTGCGAATAAAGTCTGCAGGATCACTGATCTGTTGATCTCTTACAAGGTAAGACCAGAACTGTTTGGATACTTCAAACTGCTCAATGATATCCAATGCCTTCTTCGTATCGATGGTTCCGTCTTCTTTTTCCGGTGTATAATTCAATTCGCAAAGGGCGGAGTGTCCCGTACCGGCGTTATTCCAGGCGTCAGAACTTTCGCCTGCAACCTTACCCAGGCGTTCAAAAATATGTATGGAATGCCCGGGCTCCAGTTCATTTATGAACGCACCCAATGTTGCGCTCATAATACCTGCACCGATCAGCACTACTTCTGT
>JAGIAQ010000222.1 GCA_017744795.1 Niabella sp.
CACCAGCACGTCAGGATAAATTTTACAAAAGGCTTTTTCATAAAGCCCTTTATCCAGCTTTTCTGTTGCTGCGTGCACTTCTTCTTTCTGAGCAGAAACACCTCTTTTGGAATATAACGACATCAGTTCTACTTTTTTTGGAGCCGCTAAGATAAGGCAGGATTTGCTAATTTTGTAGTTTATGCAAATTCACAGGAATATTGAAGCGCTGCCGGCTTTCAGAAACGCAGTGATCACGATTGGCACATTTGACGGGGTACATGAAGGGCACCGGAAAGTTATCAAACAAATAGTGGATCAGGCGAATGCCGTAAGCGGCGAGTCTGTGATCATCACCTTTCACCCGCACCCGCGGAAGGTGGTCAATTCTTCCATACTGGGCCTGCGGCTGATCACCACGCTCGACGAGCGGATAGAGTTGCTGGGTCAGTTGGGGGTCGATCACCTGGTGATCATTCCTTTCACCGAAGTTTTTGCCAACCAGCTTCCAGAGGATTATTTATGCGATTTCCTGATCGCAAAATTTAAACCGCATACCATTGTGATCGGGTACGACCACCGTTTTGGCCGGGATCGCCTGGGCGATTATAAGTTGCTGGAATTATTGCAGGAAAAATATAAATATGAACTAAGGGAAATCCCCAAGCATGTGCTGGATAATATTTCCATCAGCTCCACCAAGATCCGCGAAGCGATCCTGAAGGGTGATACCACAACCGCCGGTCATTTATTGGGTTATGATTTCTTTTTTGAGGGCGAAGTGGTGCATGGCGATAAACTGGGCCGCGAATTAGGATATCCCACGGCAAACTTACACGTAAAGGATGAAGAAAAGATCATCCCCGGCAATGGTATTTATGCAGTGTATGTTGCCGTTCCCGGTCACACCGGTTTGTTAAAAGGGATGATGAGCATCGGCCTGCGACCAACAGTAAACGGCAAAAAAAGGACCGTTGAAGTCAATATTTTTGATTTTGACAAAGAAATTTACGGAACAACGATCCGCGTATATGTAAAACAATATTTAAGAGAAGAATTAAAGTTCGATTCCCTTGAAGCGCTGGTAAAACAGATAGACCAGGATAAAATAGATAGCCTGGCGGTGTTGTAAAAAGTGACTATGCTAAATGGTTTGTGCAGACACAAACCACGGCCGCTGCTGCCACAAATTGAAATCGGCTGCTTCTATTTTTAAAAAATTATAATCGTTCCCGTTCTGCCTGAAATACAGGGAAACCGGTATTCTCCAAATCGTTTGACCTGTTTAATTTTAGCCCCGATTTCAATTCAAACACTTTTAAATCTTATCAAACATGAAAATCACAATCGTATTGCTGGCCTTAATGCTGACGGGCATCACTGTATCGGCACAAAAACCAGGTGTTGGGGTATTTACCTCCAAACAACCCGTTGATAAAGTTTATGCTGCGGCGCTCCAGGCCGTGAGCAACATCCGGTTCTCGGTTAAAAACACCGACAAAACCAACGGAACGATACAGGCAGAACAATATATTGTCATGGGCGAGGGCAAGGTGATAAACCTTTTTGTGAACGTTACAAAAGAAGGCGACAGCACACAGGTTAAAGCCACATTTAACAAGCCTTTTGGCGTATCTGGCAATCTGGCCAAAATTGCAAAGGAATACGGAGAGCAGATCAAGAAGACCATAACGGATCTGAACATCACGATCGAAGATCAAAAGAAGAAATGACCTGGGGCTGATTTCCTCTGTTGAAAGTTAAACCCCCAGTCTTAAAATTAAAAAATTGCACCAGCTTAAAAGTAGGTGCAATTTTTTTTTTACAGCCCTGTAATAACAACACACTCCCGGCGGACAACGTTATAGTTGCTATACTACACGTCCCATAAAAGGATCTGTAATACTTTCTGCTCCTTTTTCCACCCGGCCAGCATAACGTTTTTCAAGCTGACTATTGCCTTTTAACCGTACAGAAAAATCATACCAGCCGGCGCTTTTACCCAGGTTCAGTACCAGTTGCTGTGCTCCGTTCACCTGTTTCTGGATAACCGCATTTTTATAGGCATTGTCCGTGATCTCTATCGCCACAGGAGTGCTGCTGTTCATCTTCAATAATATGTTTCCCGTGGGTTTATTACGGCTGTCCATTTCATATTCACAGGTAAGATCAAATACAGGGTCAGTGTTATTCCCCTTAAACTCCCGGTAAAATCCGTTGGGGCCGTGCACCCGCAAATGATAGGCGCCTTTGTCAAAGGCTTTCACCGGCCACTCATAGTGCAACGCATCGCCGGCTTTAACGGCAAAGGACCAGTTGCGACAGGTCTCCGAACCGCTTTCATCAGTATAAGCCACGGGAGCATAAACCGTAAAGGGTGCGCCCTGTGCGTCGTTACCAAAAAATGTATTGCCTGCCTTTAGCTGCAGTTCCACGTTATTTTTATCTTTCGATAAACGGCTCTCCACATATAATTCGTAAGGCAGGGCCAGTGACGGCCGGATGCCCCGCTCCTGCTGCGGTAAAGAAGGTGGCGCTATGGGGTTTTCAATTACGGCTTTGAC
>JAGIAQ010000223.1 GCA_017744795.1 Niabella sp.
AAAAATAATATCATTTTACAGAGTAGCAGTTAAAACGTCAGCTCCACCACATAATCCGTTTCATTCGGCTGTTTTTCCAGCAACAATAAAATGCCTTCTTGCTGCTGCACAAATTTTACCGGTTTTTTATCGATGAATACTTTTGCAGACCTGATCTTTTTACCTGTTAGTGGAAGAAACAGGGCTTTGTCCTGCAGGTCGAGGATATGAACAAACAGGCGGTTGGCTTTTTGTGTAGTCACGCCCCATTTATGCTGGCCTACAAGCCCGCCTCTTGTACCGTAAATAGTTTCTCCATATTGCTGTAACCATTTACCCATAGCGCCATAGCACTGTACGGCGATCTCCGGCAGGGTGCCATCGGGTCGCGGGCCCACGTTCAACAATAAGTTGGCATTATTTCCTGCGGCCTTTACCAGATACTGGATCAGTGTTTTTTCTGATTTATAATTATTGTCTGTGATCTTATATCCCCAGGAGGTGTTCATTGTTTCGCAGGTTTCCAATGGCAATTGTGATACCTGCACATCATGCGAGAAGCCCGCAGTATTCTGCCCGGGCAGGTCCCGTTCAAATGCCTGTGCATCCTCGCCTTCCAGCGCAGCCCAGTGATGGTTGTTGATGATCAGGCATCCCGGCTGCAATGAGTGGATCAATGTGTAGAGCTCATTAAATTTCCAGTCAAATGCCTTTCCTTTATCCCAGGCACCATCAAACCAGATCGCGCCGATCTCACCGTAATTACTAAGCAGCTCCTTTAACTGGCTTAGCATGAACTGATGATAGGTATTATAATCAGGCTGCCCCTGCCCGGTCCATTTTGCAGCAAGGCCTCCCCCTTTGGGATTATAATCGGGCCGGCCCCAATCCAGCAGGGAATAATAAAAATGCAGCTTCATACCCCGCTTATGACAGGCATCCGCCAGTTCTTTTAATACATCGCGCTTAAACGGTGTAGCATCCATAATATTATAATCTGAGCTTTTGGTACTAAACATGGAAAAGCCATCATGGTGGCGGGAAGTAATACAAATGTATTTAGCCCCGCCGGCCTTTAAAGCAGCCACCCACTCCTCTGCATTAAATTTCGAAGGATAAAACCCACCCGCCAGTTTGCTATATTCTTCATAGGGTATCTTTTTTTGCAGCATCGCCCATTCCCCCTCGGCCAGCATACTGTAAATGCCCCAATGAATAAATACTCCCAGCTTATTGTCCTGGAACTGCTGCCGGTAGGCTACATTTTCCTTTGAGGGAACATATCCCTTTTGAGCCTCAGCGGGCAACATGGCAACAGCCAACATCAACATAAAAAAAGACCTTCTCATATATTATAGCTATTTTATCTTTTCCAGCAATATACACGCGCCTCCTCCGGGAGCCAATTGCACCGCAATGGTTTGCTTTGAAAACACCACTACCTGCTTTGCGGTATAACTTTCCTTGTTCGTCCTGAAGTCGGCATCCTTTCCGTCCTCAATAATGGTTGCCCGATAAATGCCTTTATCCAACACCGACAGCGGTATTGAAAGCGATCGCGCTTCCTCATTGGTTGCTGCAGCGATCAGCCATTTATTGGCGGCGGATTTTCTCGCCATCACAATGTACTTACCAATTTCGCCGCTAATGGTTTTGCTTTCCTGCCAGGGCATCTGTTGCGCACTTATAAACCGCAGCAGCTCCGGGTGCTTTAAGTAGTTTTCCGGAATATCGGGAATGATCGTTGCCCCCGAAAAAACAATCAGTGTGCGGGCCACTTCGGCAGTAATAGTAGCGGGAACGGGCATTGGGTTGTCTACTCTCCCCTTCTGCTCCATATCCACCACTCCGTTATCCATATCAAGGGGCCCCGCCAGCATATTCACGAAAACTGCGGTAACAAATGTGGATGGTTGAAAAACACGGTGCGCATCCAATTGGGAGTGGCAATACTCTCTTGTAACCGCGTTCGGCCAGGTTCGCATTTGTCCATAAGGATGTACCGGCCCGTCATGAAAATCGACCAATAATTTATTTTCGGCACAAAGTCTTGTTATCAGCTGCGTGCGCTTGTTCTTTTCTTCAGGATTTCCCTTCATAAAGCCATATTTCAAACCCGCCGCGCCCCAGCTTCCATATTGACGAATGGTTTGCTCAAGCGGATAGCCCAGTCCGCCAACATCATTCAGATAGAGCCAGATTCCAACACCCATTTGTTTTGCGTAGCTTATAAGTTGGTGCACCTGGGCCACCTTACCCCCTTTGAGCGGGTCGGATCCCTTTTCAAATTCCGGGCCATACCAATCGGCATCCAACACCAGGTTCCTGATGTTATTGCCTGCTGCAAAATCTACCATACGTTTCCAGGAAGGCAACGACATGGCATACTTAAAACCATTTGCCACCGCACCATTTATACGCCAGTCCCAAACGGCCACTCCCGGCTTCACCCAGGAAAAATCCATATTTTGCTGCGGATCAGGATTCAATAATTCGATCAAATGC
>JAGIAQ010000224.1 GCA_017744795.1 Niabella sp.
GAAACGCCTTTCCTTAACATCCTTCAGCTCCAGGATCGGCTGGTAGTTCTCATTAAAGAATTTGATATCGTATTTGCGCTTGTCCATTGGCAATTCTACCCGTACATATTTATCAGCGGTTACGAAGATGTATTTGGACTGCACAAATCCTGACGGCAGGAAGTCGGCGGATTTTGGCGGCGAGGTGCTGTTTGTATTTACATCTTTATAAGTACTGGCCACTCCGGAGGTATCTATCATCGGGCGTTTGGCCTTAGTCATAATGTAACGCGAGCCATCCAGAAGTGCATACACGCGATAGTACATGCTGTCATTGGGCGGATTGGGATCCGATACGCCGTTGTCTTTAAGATTGGGATCGGGAGGAGAACCAATGGATTGAAAGCCCCGGCTGCTGTCGAACGAGCGCTGCACGGAGATCATTTTTACCGAGGGGAAATTATGGGTCCATGAAACGATAACCCGTTTGCCAACCTTAAATACTGAAAAGTCTTTTGGAAGATCTTCCTGTCCGAAAGAAAAATTAATAAAAGCAACACCGGTCAATAATAACAATAATATCTTTTTCATATCCTGAGCGCTATAATCTTCAATTTGTGTACCAAACAAAGATAGGGTGGCTGTATTTAAAACTTAAAAAATTAACGTTCCTTTTGGCAGCGACCGGTTGCCCTGCAGGCCGCCACTGTGGATGATAAGCAGGTTCCTGCTGGTTTTAAATGCAGAATCCAGCAATGCTTTAACGCCGTAAAAGAGCTTTGCCGTATAAACAAAGTCGGTTGGGATGCCTGTTACTTTGTACAACTCGTTCATAAAGTGAATTAACTCCTCTGTATATTTTGCATAGCCGCCGAAATGAAAATCGTTATTTATGAAACTGTTTTCGGGTAAGGGGCGCTGCAGAAGCGTTTCAATTTCCGCTGTTAAGCTTTTATGATTTTTTAAAACCGAGAAGCCGGCAATGGTGGTGTCTGCTGGTGCACTGTGCAACAAGCCCGCCATCATAGTTCCCGTTCCGGCGGCGCAGCAAACGGTATCGAAAACCCCAGGCAGGTAGGGGATGGTAGCTGCCCCCAGCAAGCCGGTGAAGCCATAACCTCCTTCCGGAACAACATAAGTATTTTCGCCGGCCAGGGGCTGTGGTATCTGGTGCTCTTTATAAGCCGTGCGGGAAACAAAATGCAGCTCCATGCCCTGGGATACAGCGTCCGTAAGGGTTGGCGCGTATTGCTCCGGCTCTTCACCACGAATGATCCCCGCACAGGAAAGTCCGTATAGCTTACAGGCTGCAGCCGTTGCAAGGATATGGTTGGAATAAGCACCGCCAAAAGTGATTACTTTTTGTCCGGATGCTTTGGCGGCCTCCAGGTAATAGCGCAATTTGTACCATTTATTGCCGCTGATGAGGGGATGAATTTGATCCAGCCGCAATACATACACATTGGTGCTTTCTGTGCACAGCCATTTTACCCGGCTCAATTCTGCTAAATCTTCCCTGATCAGTTGCATTGGGCTAATTTACCTATTTTTGGCATCAGACAATTAATAAATCAAAGTTGTAATATGAAACCAACATTAGTGATCCTGGCCGCCGGAATGGCCTCCCGTTATGGAAGTATGAAGCAGGTGGAAGCCTTTGGCCCAGCCGGTGAAACAATTATGGATTATTCTATTGCGGATGCTGTTAAAGCCGGGTTTGGAAAGATCGTATTCCTGATCCGGAAACAATTTGAATCCAATTTCCGGGAGCTGTTTGCCTCCAAGCTGGATGGTAAAGTTAATTATGAATTTGCTTTCCAGGAACTGGATCTGTTTTTAGACGGTGCTGAAATTCCCGCGGAGCGGACCAAACCCTGGGGCACAGGCCATGCGGTGCTCAGCACAAAAGGCGTAGTGAACGAACCTTTTGCGGTGATTAATGCGGATGATTTTTATGGAGCGGATTCTTTTAAAAAGGCGTTCGAATTTTTGACCACCGACTGTAATGAACAAACCTATGCTGTTGTTGGATATAATATTATGAATACTTTGTCCGATCATGGAACGGTGAACCGCGGTGTTTGCGGGCTGGACGAAAAAGGCAATCTGAAAAGTGTGGTAGAGCGGTATAATATTGCCGAGAAAGGCGATGTGGTTGTTGCCGACGACGCTTTTGAGCCTAAAGAATTAGGAAAAGATACAACCGTTTCGATGAACTTCTGGTGCTTTCATCCTTCGGTTTTTAAATTATATGAAGAGCAGTTTAAAGAATTTATAAAAGAAAACCGGACCGTTCCCAAGTCGGAATTTTTAATTCCTTCTGTAGTGGATCATTTTATAAAAGAAGGCGGCGCCGTAAAAGTGATCAAAACATCATCTCCGTGGTTTGGCGTTACTTATAAAGAGGATGCGCCGGCGGTGCAAAAGCAGCTGAATGACCTGATCGCAAAAGGGGAGTATAGTAAT
>JAGIAQ010000225.1:0-2131 GCA_017744795.1 Niabella sp.
GTTTGTACATCAGTGGCGAGAAATCAATACCATGAATGATACAGCCGGGATATTTTTCAGCAATCAGGTGCATACCATCACCCGGGCCATAACCTATTTCCAGTAATTTGTCGCCCGGCCGCAGATCAAGGTCTTTAATTAAGGTTTCGTACTTGCTCCTGTTATTTTTGATCATTACGCCGGCCGCCCATTTGCCTATGATGCCTGTGGGCTTTTTAAATCTGGAAGCAATGATTTTGCGCAGCATGACAATAGGTTTTTAGGTTCCTACAAGGTACAAAATATTTTTAACAGTAGTCCGGCGGCAATTGAACCGTTAGCAGGGCTCCTGCCTACTTCACTGCAACCCGTAAGGAAAGATTATGCAGCGCCTGTATTTACTTTATAATGAATGGCCAGCTCACCGTTTGTAAATTGTTTCGTCTCTATCACCGTCAGGCCCTTTGCCGGTTCGCCGGGCACAAATAACGGGACACCCTTTCCAAACAATGCCGGGTATACAAGGATCAAATACTGATCTACCAGATCATGATTGTTAAGCAACCGGAAGCTCGTGGGGCTGCCAAAAAGCAGTATACTTTTCCCTTCCTGATTTTTTATGGCTGTCACTTGTTCCACTATATTTTCACTTAAGATGCTTGTCTGCGCTGTATTGCTGTGCGGCAGCGTGCGGGACAGGATAATTTTCTGTGCCGCGTTGTACCATTTCGAGTATCGTATTTCACTTGCGGTAGCATTCGGTTTTTCCCAGGCGGTTGGCCAAAATGTATTCAGCATTTCATAACTGACCCTGCCCATAAGGGCAGCATCTGCACCGTCCGTAATGTCGCAAACAAAGTCCAGGTTTTCCGGGCTGGGGTTAAAAGGGGCCAGGCTACCGCCCTCCCCTGCCACAAACCCGTCCAGCGATACATGCGCTATCAATACCAGCTTTCGCATAACTATATTCTTTGGTTCCTGCTAAGTTAGTTGAATACAAAGAGGTATCTGTTTGCTGATCCGACATTGTGGGTGGGTGATTGCGGCGGCCGATTGCATTTTGCTCCGTTTCATAGATTAGCAAAGCTTGTATTTATTGTAAATAGAAATACAATAAATGAAGCTACCTTTATCTGCTAAAAAAGAGAAAAAATAAACAAGGCATAAAACACCATTCCGATTAAAAAATAAGTGTGAATCAATCCGGAAAAACGCCCCAATGTGAAAGGTACAAAACTAAAAATGGGCATCTCATATATATCATTCGCTTTATCAGGAATATTGGAGTTAACAAGTCTTTGTTGTACTGAAGGAATTGAAGAAAGCAGCCAGGTGGACAAAATAACTGATGCCCCAAAAAAAAGCAATACAAAAAAACCATTATTTTTTTGTATTTCAGTCAAAGTGCACGTTTTGTCCTTCGTCAACAAGGCCATAGCGGCCATTGATGCTGTTTGAAGCCCCGTCAGCCAAGTAGTCCATACGCTTATTTTCTCAAGCGCAATTTTTGCGTTGTCATACAGCACAGAAGCCTTTTGTGTTTTTGGAAATTTTTCTATTAGTAAATAAATTATAGAAAAGCAAAAAACAATAAATACCCACAATGGGTGATTAACATGTTCCATAAGCGAAATTTAAATCCTGATAATTTATTACTTTTTATCAACGAACGCTGCCCTAAACACAATAAATTCAAGCATTGAAATATCTTTTAACCATATACTAACTCATCCTTCCAATGCTTATTTCAATTTGTCCGCGGTTATTCCAATAATACCCTTTACTGTCGTTCGCAAAAAAGTACAGCTTTAACAGTGAAGTTCCTTTAATAGTATCAGGAATTGTAATGAGTTTATTTAGCCCGATCTCAAAAGCCGTTTTATCATCCCTGTTGTATGCTCCGCATAAACAAAAGCACTTCACATGCTTTACACGCAAGCCCACCAGAATTGCCAGGGGGTTACAATATCCTTCCGCAGATGTATTTATAAACCAATCTTTCCAACGCTCGTCTTTACTACAGCTGATCAGATACTGCTCATTCGGCAGTACCTTTATGCACCAGTCTGAAAATTCTTGTTTTGCAGCAACCGTGATCTTTTTATTTTCTCCAACATTAAGTTTAAAATCCATTTCACTTTCTTTAACCTTC
>JAGIAQ010000225.1:2141-2393 GCA_017744795.1 Niabella sp.
CATTATTAAAGATCGCATCAATTCCAGTTCCTTAAATACCTGGAAATAAATTTCAGGCCGCTGGTATACAAAAACTTTTCAATCACGCCATCCAAAGAAGATTGGATCACATGCCCGCCCCCATCGTAATCAAGCGCTTTTCTTTTTGAATCAAGCAGCAGGTATTGATCGGCTTTGGGCAGGTACTCTTTAAGCGATTGTTCCAGCTTCTGCAGATCCGCCATATTATCAAATCCATTTATGGGGTTAATT
>JAGIAQ010000226.1 GCA_017744795.1 Niabella sp.
ATTTTCAAATTATCAAATTAGAAACATGTTTAAGAAAATATTAATCGCAAACAGGGGTGAAATTGCCCTGCGTGTTATAAGAACCTGCAGAGAAATGGGCATTCAAACAGTGGCCGTATATTCTACTGCCGACAGTGAAAGCCTGCACGTAAAATTTGCAGATGAAGCGGTATGTATTGGCCGGCCCGCAAGTGTGGACTCTTACCTGAATGTACCCAATATTATGGCGGCAGTAGAAATCACCAATGCCGATGCGGTGCACCCGGGTTATGGTTTCCTGGCGGAGAACGCAAAGTTTGCACAGATCTGCAACGAGAACGGGATCAAATTTATTGGCCCTACGGGCGATATGATCAACAAAATGGGCGACAAGATCACCGCTAAAGAAACGATGATCAAAGCGGGCGTTCCTGTAGTGCCGGGCGGCGAAGGCTTGCTGCAAAGCCTTGATCATGCTAAAGGCGAAGCTAAATCAATCGGCTACCCTGTTATTTTAAAAGCTACGGCCGGTGGCGGTGGTAAAGGGATGCGGATCGTTTGGGAAGAATCGGAACTGGAGCGCGCTTATGACACTGCGAAAGTAGAAGCAGCCGCCGCCTTTAAAAATGACGGCATCTACATGGAAAAATTTGTAGAAGAGCCGCGGCACATTGAAATACAGGTAGCCGGAGACCAGTACGGAACTATTTGTCACCTGAGCGAAAGAGATTGTTCCATCCAGCGCCGGCACCAGAAGCTGGTAGAAGAATCCCCTTCTCCTTTTATGACCGATGAACTGCGGCATGCCATGGGCGAGGCAGCAAAAAAAGCGGCCGGCGCCATCGGGTATGAAAGCGTGGGCACTATTGAGTTCCTGGTAGACAAGCACCGCAACTTCTACTTTATGGAAATGAACACCCGCATCCAGGTGGAACATTGTGTTACGGAAGAAGTGATCAATTTCGACCTGATCAAAGAGCAGATCAAAATTGCAATGGGTGAAAAAGTTTCGGGAGCCGATTATTACCCGCAGATGCACGCTATTGAATGCCGTATCAACGCGGAAGACCCTTATAATGATTTCCGTCCTTCACCTGGAAAGATCACGAACCTGCATGTGCCGGGCGGGCACGGTGTTCGGGTAGACAGTCATGTCTACGCGGGCTACACCATTCCTCCCTATTACGATTCAATGATCGGAAAACTGATCACTGTTGCACGCACACGGAATGAAGCTATTGATACGATGTACCGCGCGCTCAGCGAATATGTGATCGAAGGCATTAAAACAACTATTCCCTTCCATTTACAACTGATGCAGAACGAAGATTTCCGCAGCGGGAACTTCAACACCAAGTTCATGGAAAGTTTTGTGATGAAGAAATAATCAACCTGTTGGTTGGGGCCAGACCTATAAGGTTTTTTAAACCTTATAGGTCTGTTTTTTTGGCGACATCGCCAAAAATGGTCATTGCTTTAGCCGCTGATCCGGGGTACTTTTATGGGAAGGATCTTTTCAGCTCTAAATCATGCCAACATGAACCCCATCACTAATACAGCGGCTGCCGATGATGCAGCCCAATCGGCCAAAAAAGTTTCCCGTTACAGCCTTGCGGCAACCGCCGTTTCCGGCTGTATTATCGGAATTACGCTGATCTATCTGGCGTACCGGGTGGGCCCTGATCCTGCCGTATACCCGATCACTTATCTCATTTGCATTTTTGGATATATTCTTGGGTGGATCATTGCCATCGTTTCAACGCCGATGAATAAATCGGACGAGACCGATCTGGGTAAATTTTCCAAAATACTGGGTAGTTTTCTTACCGGATATATTTTGAGCAAATGCGATAAAATATTTGAGGCGATCCTTGATATTGATAAGATTTTTATGACTGTTGCCGGGGCCCGGCTTTTGTTATTCGCCTGCTGTTTTGGGATCACTTTTATAATGGTGTTTTATTACCGTAGGTACAAATGGAAATACTACCGGTAAAAACTACAACTAAAATTTTAAGGCCGGTGAGGCAGCAAGACAATAAATCTCAGGCAGATCAAAAACAAAAAATTTCCGCCTTCCCGGATTCCCGGCGAAGTAAAAAACTGCCTTTCAATCAAAATACTTACCTTTGACGTTAGTAACGTAATACAGAAGTATGCTTATTTCTTTTGGAAGCACTCATACTGAATATATTTGGAAGGGCGTACGGGTTAAAAAACTCCCGATCGAAATACAAAATATTGGAAGGCGAAAATTAAGAATGCTTAACAACGCGGTAAATATTGCTGATTTAAAGATACCTCCGGCGAACCAGCTTGAAAAGTTATCAGGAAAATTAAAGGATTATTATAGCATCCGGATCAATGACCAATGGCGTATCATTTTCAAGTGGAATGCCGGAAATGCTTCTGATGTTGAGATAATTGATTATCAT
>JAGIAQ010000227.1 GCA_017744795.1 Niabella sp.
TTACGGTGGTTACCTTCCTGTTATTGCGGAACTGAGCCCGGATAATCTGTTCTTCGACAAAGAAAATATAATAGCCGTATTAGCCGATAATAGCGATGATCCTGCGTACCCGCCTGGTAAGCCTCAGTCGCTGCTGGACTTCTGCTACTTTGGCGGTATTTACCGGGATGTTTGGATGGTTGCCACCAACCCGGTATTTATTACAGATGCTAATGAGGAGCACATTGAAGCAGGAGGAGGCGTTTTTATCCATACGGATAGCGTTTCAAAAAAATATGCTGGTGTAAGGATCGAAACGGCTATCCGGAATACGTTGCCCGCTGCAAAAAAGATAATACTCGCTGTTGCGCTGAAAGATACGAATGATAACATAGTAGCACAAACAGAGCAGCGGCAGACACTTTCACCCTCCTCCCTGCACACGGTTTCGCTTCGGTTGCCGGTTAAAGATCCAAAGCTCTGGCACCCGGATCATCCTTATTTGTACAAAGTATATTTTTCGGTAAAGAACCAGGGTGGGAAACAACTGGACGGTTTTTATTGCAGAACGGGGCTCCGGAAAATTGAGTTTAAAGGGAAAGATGGGTTGTATATTAATAACGAGCCGCTGCCGGATAAACTAATCGGCGGGAACCGGCATCAGGACTTTGCCTATCTGGGCAATGCTGCTCCTAACAACCTGCAGTGGCGCGATGCAAAAAAATTGCGTGACGCGGGCATGAGGGTAATACGTGCTGCTCATTATCCACAGGACCCTGCATTTATGGATGCCTGTGATGAACTGGGGCTGTTTGTAATTGTGGCTACACCGGGCTGGCAGTTTTGGAATAAAGATCCTCTTTTTGAAAAACGGGTTTATGACGATATCAGGAATATGGTACGGCGGGACCGGAACCATGCTTCCGTGTTTATGTGGGAACCGATCTTAAATGAAACACATTATCCTGATTATTTTGCAAAAAATGTATACGACATCGTACATAAAGAATATCCGTATCCCGGTTGTTATGCGGCCTGTGATATGAATAACAGCGGATACGAAGTATTTGATGTTTTATATGCACATCCTTTACCGGAGAACCTTGCAAAAACCGATAAAAGTATTTTCACGCGGGAATGGGGCGATAATGTAGATGACTGGAATGCGCACAACTCTTCGAGTCGTGCAGCACTTAGCTGGGGCGAGGTTCCGCAATTGATCCAGGCAAAACACTACGCTAATCCCGATTATCCGTTCACCTCGTATGAAACCTTGTACAAGGCTCCGAGGCAAGTAGTGGGCGGGTGTTTATGGCATCCTTTTGACAATCAGCGGGGATATCATCCTGACCCGTTCTATGGTGGGATTCTGGATGCGTTCCGGCAACCCAAATACTCGTATGAAATGTTCAAAAGCCAGCGGAATCCGGAAACGGTTATTCAGGATGTGGAGCATGGGTATACACTTTTTATAGCAAACGAAATGACACCGTTTTCGCCGGGCGATGTTACGGTGTACACTAATTGCGATTCGGTGCGGTTGATCGTTTTTCAAAAAGACACATTGGTTCAGGTGCGCGACCGGAACCGGACCGGAATGCCCGCGCCGCCCATGGTGTTTAAAAATGTATATGACTTTATGCAGCTGAAGTCGTTGTTCCGCGCTGGAAAATGGCAGCAGGCAAAACTGGTAGCCGAAGGCTTTGCAGGAGGCAAAAAGGTAATTACTACAATTAAGATGCCCGCTGAGAGGCCGGAGAAGATCGTTTTAAAGCTTGATAATTGTGATCGCCCTGTTTACGCAAACGGATCGGATATTGTAGTGGCAATAGCCGGTATTGCCGACAAAGAGGGTAATATAAAGCGGCTGAATAACGAACATATTTTCTTTGAAGTTTCAGGAGAAGGTGTGCTGGTCGGAAATGAAAAGATAAATGCCAACCCGCGTGCGGTGGAATGGGGGACAGCCCCGGTCCTGGTGCGGACCACAAATAAACCCGGTAGAATAACTATTAAAGCCCGTATCAGTACTGCAGGCTTATATGCGCCTCAGATGGCTGAAATTAGTTTCACTACAATGGCGCCACCCCATAAAATGTTATACGAAGAATCGCCATCCGGAAATAGCAGCGACACAGCATCGGGGCTGCACCGTCCCCGGGAAAATAATGTTGATTTAAAAATGAAAGAGGAGCTATTGAAACGCGTAGAGAGCGACCAGGAGATCTTTGAGAATAAAAAGAAAAATTAGTTTTCGAAAAAAGATTACAAAACAGTTGTTTTGTGACCCGGTCTGGGTCAGAAAATGTTAACATCATGTTCAGGAAAAATTGCAGAAGATTGTTGGGCGTCTTGTTTTTAGTACAGATGATGAGTGGCACTGGTTATGCACAACACAAAAATCACCTTCAAAAAAACAACATACT
>JAGIAQ010000228.1 GCA_017744795.1 Niabella sp.
TAAAGAAAACAGCCGGGAAGACGTGAAGGCGGGCGGCGATTTTGGCCCGCAGATTTTCGCGGATCTTATTCCGCAGATTGGCGCGGATATAGCGCAGAATTAAATTAATCAGCGTATATCAGCGAAAGGTATCAGCGTAAATCTGCGGGAGACTTGTTGCTCAGGAACCTCCGAAAGTGAATCATTAAATCAGCGGGACTTAAAAATCAAATTTCAGCCGGATGCCCATGCCTGTATAATTCAGGCTTTGGTTGGTAACGGTTTTTACGGGAACTTTTAAGAATGGCTCAATAGAAACATTATTCCTGGGGGTGATCTTTTGTTTGTACCCGACAGAAACATTGTAAAAACCAAGGAATGTGGTTTTGTCGTGATTGAGATCTCCCGTAGGGGAAGATGATGAAGCGTACGCGTTGGTTACAATACGCTTATCTTCCTGAAGGACGCCCTGGCTGTTTACAACTGAGATCTGTGTATTGCTGCTGGTGACCAGCGTATAATTGGTATTGTCATTGACCACCACCAATCCTGAAACCCCTGCTGTGGCATACAATTTTTTGGAAAGTGCATAGCTCACATCAACCGGAATGTCGAATCCGGATAAAACACCCTGCACGCTTTTCAATGTGGGGGATGCAGCGGGTGCCGCCAAAGCCATGCGTTTCATAGCTGCTGAAAATGTTGCCGGTGCATTCAGGGCGCTGCTGCTACCAGCGGCATCATAATTTTTGGAAGTGCTTATTTTATTATGCGCTATGCCGGCACTTACTTTTACCCGGTCGTTGACGGCATAGGCAAGGGCAACACCATAACCCATATTGACGCCGCTTTCGGCGAACATGGGCGACAGATATAAGCTGGGTGTCCATTTTTTTGACCGGCTGCGTTCTTTTGTCGCAGGTTCCGGAGGCGTGTTCTGTGCTAATAGCTGTCGGTTATTGCTTTCCGGCTCCGGCCGGTTTTCCCGCTCAGGCACAACATGTGGCTGCCAAAAACCGGGTTTGTCTTTAACCGGTTGCTCCGGGGGGGCGGTGTTTTGTTTAGGTGCAACGGCCAATGTACCGGGCGGAGCGTTCTCCGGTTGCGACGGTGTGGTAAAAGGAGCTTTTGGGGCTGTATCGGATCGGTTTCCGGAAACGGGGTTAACTGTTATCGTGGTTGGTTTCGTTTGCTGCTGCTCATTTTTTGCCAGTTGCTGTACGGCAGGCGTTTGCCGGGTGTGGTTACTGTCTGGCCGGGCGGGCGTATTATTTTTTGAATCAGTCGTAGTAGCAATTGCAGGTGATGAAGGATTGTTATGGTTGGTAAATAAATAAGGTGCAGCGAACAGGATGCCGGCAATGACAGCGGCGGCAGCTACCCATTTCCAGATGCCGATCTTTTTTACAGGAGCAGATTGGTGCGCACCCGAGAATTGCTCCCAGGCGCCCTCGCGGTAGCCCTCTTCGTGGTTGCGAAGCACCTGTTTTATATGTTCAAAAAAATCATCCTTTGGCTCTTCCATGATCCTGTGTTAAAAATGTTTTATATAAAGTGCTTTTAATTTATTCTTTGCCCGCGAGAGATAAACCCTGCAAACATTTTCGGAAATGTTGAGCAGTCCGGCAATCTCCTCATGACTGAATCCTTCTATCTCGTATAAATTAAAAACCGTTTTTTGCGTTTCCGGTAACTGGTCCAGCAGCGCCATGATATCTTTCACTTCGCTGGTGTAGGTGCCGGTGAGGTGCTGGTCAGGAAAGTGGTTTTCTGAAGGTTCTTCCTGCAGAAAGTCCATTTTCTTTTTTCTTAAAAAATCAATAGCCGTTCTGGAAGCTATTTTGGCCACCCATCCTTTAAAGGATTGCTGCAGATTGGCAGAATATCCCGGCGCCCGGAAGGTGTGCAGGTTACTGAAGATCTTTATAAAAGAATCATTGATGAGTTCCTCAGTAGCGTGGTAATCAGTCACATAACGCCTTATAACGCCTTTTAAAAAGCCATAATAGCCTTTATAAAGCGCTTGTTTGTGCGATACTGAATCGTTTTCACATGCTTTCAGTATCTCCTCAAGCCCGGCGTCCTGTATTCCCAAATTTTCTTTTTTTAAATATAGCAAAAATCAGCCAGCTGCCGGGGGCAATTGGCTGACAGAAACTATAGGAACAGCTAGTGCCGGATCGTCTCCACTATAAGTTTACCGTTGGTAGTATTCATCGATTTAAATCCTGTTGTCCAGATAGTATATTGATTCCCACTAAATAAATTTCTTGCATCTGAAGTAGCCAGCACGGTTCCGGTGCCGGCGGCTCTTGCCTCAAAAATAACATTACCAGCGGCCTTAAAGCCTAAGAAAGGGCTAACTGCCTGATATCCGATACCC
>JAGIAQ010000229.1:0-245 GCA_017744795.1 Niabella sp.
GGTCTTGCCCTTTGGCTTCTACTTTGTAATACCTGGAGGTGCTTAAATTCTTGATCCGCTCCGAATCTTCTTTTTTGTCCAGGAACGTTTCATCTACACCGATGAGCAATTTGCTGGCCCATTCTGCATTAAAGTTGCTGCGGAAATCCTCGTTGCTGTTGATGGTCATATTATCACCAAAAATGGCTTTGCAGAAATTGAGGAAGGTGGTTTTTCCGGTGTTGCGTTCTTTGCTTACCAGGCAT
>JAGIAQ010000229.1:255-1977 GCA_017744795.1 Niabella sp.
AGGATGGGCAGGATCTGCGTGGGGTACAACAGCAGTATTTTAAAATAATCCAGGCCCAGCTGTAATTGTTCGCCAAATACATGATTTAAAAACGCCAATATTTGCTTGGGGTATCCGGGTTGCGGGTCATGCAAAAACGGACTGTACCGGTTGTAGAAGTTTTCAATTTTCCGTTTGTAGCTTAGGTGAGCCGGAACCAGGCAAAAACCATCATACCGGGGAATGACGGAAAGAAAGTCTTTGCCATGATCCTGTTTAATACATTCAACTGACCAGGGCAGCAGTATTTCCACCCTGTCGCCCGAAGCCAACGGCTTTTGAACAACCTTGTAGTAAATAGTGCCGATGCGCAGATAGCCGTTTCCTGTCTTTTCCTGATCCATATCTATGATAATTTGTGATCAGCAGGGACGGTTATATACTTCGGATAGTCCGGCTCAATTATTGGCCTGTGGCCTTTCTGTTTGAGGTAGGCCAACACTTCGGAACGTAGGAAATACACCCGGCCTCTTTGTTTGTGGCATGGCAAACCTCGTTTCATCCAGTCGTGCAGGGTTACTAATGAGATCCGAAACATGCCTGCGATCTCTTTACGGGTAAGTAGCGGCTCTTCGCCTTCTGTTTGCATAGGTTGTGAGGGAATGTTTTCCAGGCAGTCCTTCACGGCATCCTTAATCCATCTGCGAAAATCTCCCTCATTGGGAATAAATAATGTATCCATAAAATTGATTTTTATGGATGCAAAATGGGGCAGCTTTTAACCAAAGTCAATGATGGATTGAGTATGGATTTTAGTTTGTTGTGTATAAGTGAGTTAACAGGCGTCAAAAATGGTATAAAGGGAATAAACCATGCTGCGCCGCAATTTGCTGTTGCTTGCTTTAATAGAAAAAATCGGATAAAGCAGCTTCAAGGTTCTTTATCCGGTCAGAATTTTCCTTGTCCTGTTTCATATCACTATTTAATACAGCGATCCTTTTTTGTATCGTGTTGGGCTGCTTTTCTTTAAATCCTGCAAAATGAAGTTTGAGCATGGCCGCTATGTCAATGGCGGAAAATCTCTTAAAAAGTAAATCTCTGTTTTTCCCGCCAGCCGGGGTCAGCACTTCCTGTAATAGAATAAAAAGCTGGATCAAGCGGTCTTCATTATGAGAATTGTTTAACTCAATATTACCGGTATGAAAAGCATTAGTCATTTGCCTGAACTGTTGATCTGTGACGGACAAAATACTTTCCATTCTTTCTTTTAAAATGACCTCCATTTGCCCAGACAGTTTTTCTGTCATCAGTTTTATATCCTGTTCGGGTAATGACGAAGATGCTGGATGCTGGGTTTGAGCAAAATCACTAACCGCCTGTTTTATTTCCTCTTTTATTGCATCCTGCTGTTTTCCCGACAAAGACAAGTCTTCAACTTTTTGTTCTTCCCGTTTAGCTACTGTCCAGTCAAAAGCGGTATTTAGCTTAAACATTCTGTTCTTTATATTCTGGTTAATCCGCTCCGAAAGTTCGTAATATAAGAATCGGAGAAAATCCCGTTTATCCTGGTACAATTCGTAATGAAAATCCAGATATTTGCCAACCGCTTCATTATCATAACGGTGCAGCTTGTTGAATATCTCGTTCTTGTAGGGCAATGCCAACGGCTCTTTAGGGAAATTGAGATAATAACCATTTTCATAGTTCCCGATCTTGTAAGCGAAATAAGGGGTAAAATCACCG
>JAGIAQ010000229.1:1987-2239 GCA_017744795.1 Niabella sp.
CCTGTAGCCAAGATCAGTCAGCATATTGCGAAAGAACATCCGGGAAAAGAACCAATTTCTTATATTCATAGACTAACGTTTTTCTTAGGAATACGTATTATCACCTAAGTTAATGAAAATTGTACATTCCTGAACAGGCGTAAAAAAGCCCTGACAGTATTAACCATCAGGGCTTAGGCATTTTTGTAAACCACATCAGACCGCTTTTAACGCTGTTTTATTTCGTCTTGTTCCTTTCGTGAAGGCCAGCAA
>JAGIAQ010000022.1 GCA_017744795.1 Niabella sp.
TAGATATGGTCTTCTTTAAAACGCGCGGAACCAAATACGGTAATGCATGGGCCAACGAAGTGAAGGGTACGGAACCCTTTTAAAAACTGCCATAATACATGAAAAGCAAATCGCAGTTCATAAGTTCTGCTTTTGGGTCCTTCCAGGTAAATATGCTCTTTTGCGGGAATAAGCCGCTCCTGCGGCTTTAATTGTTCTTTTTCATTCATTTTATTAACAAGGGATAAGATTTGGTAACGAATATAATTCATAAAAATTTTTAATACGCAAATCCTGTTATTTTTGTGTCGATATGCGTATTATAAGTTACAATGTTAACGGCATCAGAGCAGCTGTTAAAAAGGGATTTATTGACTGGCTAAAAACGGATCCTGCTGACATTGTTTGTGTACAGGAAACCAAAGCAGAAGCAGAAAACGTTGATAAAGAATTGTTTGAGAGCCTGGGGTACACCGGGTATTGGTTTTCTGCCCAGAAAAAAGGATATAGTGGTGTGGCGGTGTATACCAAACTGCAGCCAGACAATGTTATTTACGGAACGGGGCATAAGGTTAGTGATGACGAAGGACGTGTGATACAGCTGGATTTTAAAGACGTTCGCGTGATCAATGCCTATTTTCCCAGCGGAACCAGCGGTGACGTACGTCAGGAATTTAAATACATGTGGCTGGATGAATTTTATACCTATCTGCAGGAATTGAAAAATAAACACCCCCGCCTGGTGCTCTGCGGCGATTATAATATTGCGCATGAGGCGATAGATATCCACGACCCGAAAGGCAATAAAAATTCCTCA
This sequence comes from Niabella sp., assembly GCA_017744795.1. Taxonomy (GTDB): domain Bacteria; phylum Bacteroidota; class Bacteroidia; order Chitinophagales; family Chitinophagaceae; genus Niabella. Next base: position 797 of record JAGIAQ010000022.1, read on the forward strand.
GGGTTTTTGCCCGAGGAACGGGAGTGGATGACAAAATTTTTAAAAAATGGGTTTAATGACACGTTTCGGTTGCTGCATCCGGACGAAGCGCACCGCTACAGCTGGTGGAGCCAGCGGTTTCCTTCTGTGCGTTTGAATAACAAGGGGTGGCGTATTGACTATATAACAGTAACAGACGCTTTAAAGAATAAGGTAGTGGAAGCCGATATTTACCCGGATGTTAAGCACAGTGATCATTGCCCTGTATACCTTAAATTAGAAATTTGATGAGACCGGCTTTTATATGGAATGTTACGACCAAAGTAGCTCCCGAAATTCATGAGAACTGGTTGGAGTGGCTGAAGAGGGTGCATATACCTGCTTATTTAGCTACAGGATGTTTTTATGATTCCCTTATTTTAAAACTTTTTGAACAGGAGGGCGATGACGGATTTACCTATGCCGTGCAATTTTATGCCCGTTCTATTGAAGATTACAAACTTTTTGCAGGAAAGCATTATGCTGCGTTGCACCGGGAAATGATGACCACCTGGGGAACGGATTGCTATGGATTTGAGTCGGCCCTGGAGGTTGTGAATTGAATGTGCATAACATTTTTGCCGGGCCGTCAGGTATCTGAAATAAGTTGTATATTCCTTAAAACCCACGCGCCGCGCGGATTTCAGCCTGTAAACTGCTGTAATGCTTTGCTGGAGCGGGTTGTAGCGTTTTCCGGGCATAATTCCGCCAGGAAGTTCCAGAGTCGGTTTTTGCTGTAACTCCCATCAGTAGCGGGTTTTAAGGAGATTGAGGAAATCCGGAGCCTGCAAAGTTTTTTGTTACAATCATCAAAAACCATATAAATTTGTTTTGTTATAAAAAACACTCATTAAATAATTAATTATGAACAAAGCAGAATTAATCGACAAGATATCCGGCGATGCTGGTATCACTAAAACACAGGCAAATGCAGCCTTGGATTCTTTTGTTGAAGCCGTAACAAAAACTTTGAAAAAAGGAGATAAAGTTACTTTGGTTGGTTTTGGTACTTTTTCGGTTACAAAAAGAGCAGCACGTAATGGCCGCAACCCTCAAACAGGCGCAGTAATTAAGATTAAAGCCAAAAAAGTTGCCCGCTTTAAAGCTGGAAAAGAGCTTTCTTCAAAAATCTAACAAACTTGCTTTAAAAGAAAGTATTATGCCCTGTAATAAATTGCGGGGCATTTTTATTTGGTAAGCCTTACATTTGCAGAAATTTCAAACTATGGGAAGAGGCGATAAAAAATCAGCAAAAGGAAAACGCTTTAAAGGTTCATTCGGCAAGAGCCGTCCGGCCAATCCAAAAAAAGCGGCTCCTGCAAAGAAAAAAGCAGAAGCGTAATGGAATGGGTTCCCGCCCGTATAATCTATACAGGGCGGGGTTCATAGCCCTTTCAACGATTGCCCTGCAGCCTGTTAAGGCGAAAAGCACTACGGAGCCAGGCGCTCAATTTTCCATTCTTCCTTATCCTGTAACGTGTAAAGCAACCGGTCGTGCAAACGATTGGGCCGGCCCTGCCAGAACTCAACAGAGAAAGGGGTTACCCGATACCCGCCCCAATAGTCGGGTTTTACAACAGGGGCGCCCGCTGCAATACGATTGGTTAGTTCCGTTGTTTGTGCATCAAGCAAAGAGCGGTTGGGGATCACTGAGCTTTGAGGAGAAACAATTGCGCCGATCTGGCTGCCGACGGGCCTTGAGTAAAAATAGTGCTCACTTTCTTGCTGCGATACTTTTGTTACGGTTCCGGTGATCCGCACCTGGCGCTCCAGTTCTTTCCAGAAAAATACCAGGCAGGCGCGTGGATTCTGTTCCAGCTCAGCTCCTTTTTTGCTTTTATAATTCGTAAAAAAAACAAATCCTTTTTCCGTAACTCCTTTCAGCAAAACAATGCGCGCATCCGGCAGGCCATTGGCATCGGCGGTAGCCAGTGTCATCGCATTCACTTCAGAAAGCTGGCTGTCCGCAGCCTCCTGCCACCAGCGGTTAAACTGAGTAAAGGCATCCGGAGCCACATCCGTTTCTGATAAACTTTTTTTTGAATAGTTGATGCGTATGTCTGCAATATCCTGGTTCATACTGTTTCGTTTAATGCAGTTCGGTCACCCTGCGCCTTCAGCGGGTGATTCAAAAACAAAAATAGCCTGCCATCATTTTGCTCTTAAAGAAGTCGGTTTAACTTTTAACCACATAGGTGCATAGGCAGAAAGCAGGGAACATGAAAACACACTAGCTATGTTCCGCCTTTGGCGGAATCTATGACATCCTGAAGGCTATGATTTCTACTGTGCCTATGTGATTAAAATCAGTTTAAACAAGTTCAAAGATCACAACCATCTATTTGATCAGCGTCCCGATCTTTTCCCCTTCCACCAGTTTTTTCAGGTTGCCTTCCTGGTTCATATCGAAAACGATAATAGGCAGGTTATTTTCCATGCAAAGGGTAAAAGCCGTCATATCCATAATGCGCAGGTTTTTTGTCAGGCACTCCTGGTAGCTCACTTCATCATATTTTGTAGCGGTGGGGTCTTTTTCAGGATCGGCTGTATACACACCGTCCACGCGGGTTCCTTTCAGAATTACATCTGCATTGATCTCTATCGCGCGTAGCGAACCAGCTGTATCCGTTGTAAAATAAGGGTTACCGGTGCCTGCGCCAAAAATAACCACGCGTCCCTTTTCCAGGTGGCGTATCGCCCGGCGGCGGATATAAGGTTCTGCGATCTGCTCCATTTTAATAGCGCTTTGCAGGCGGGTAAACAGGCCGATCTTTTCCAGTCCTGCCTGCAGGGCCATACCGTTAATAACGGTAGCCAGCATGCCCATATAATCGCCATGGGCGCGTTCTATGCCGGTTTCCACCTCGTTCATGCCCCGGTAAATATTACCGCCACCAATCACCAATGCTACTTCAATGCCTAAGTCGGTAACAGCCTTAATTTCCCGCGCATATTGGGCAATAACTTCGGAATCCATCCCGAAATTTTTATTTCCCATTAAAGCTTCGCCTGAAAGTTTTAACAAAACCCGTTTGTACTTATGCATAGTGTGGTGATTTTATTTTCGCAGCGAAGATACTGTTTCGGCGCTTAAAATTGGTAATCGGGTATTCGGAATTCGCACTGGGGAGCTTTTTGCTTAATCGCCGAGACAGAAAGCCGCAATGGGATAAAAGGAAAAGTGATCCGTAGCGTCATTGTGCCCTGGCGGTTGAATTGTTTTCGACTGTTTGCAACGCTTACATATTCCCGTTAGCCCCGGATGATTTTTATAAAAATGGTTGTACCTTTCGTCAGTTCATTTATAATTGTATTAAGATGAGAAATAAGTTGGGTACAAGTGTTGTTGCCATAACGCCCATAACTCTGGGCGCCTGGGCTATAGGAGGCGCTATGTGGGGGGGTAATGCTGAAGCCGATTCGCTGGACGCGATCAGGGCGTCTATTGATAATGGCATTACTTCTATTGATACGGCGCCGGTTTACGGAATGGGCTATAGTGAAGAACTGGTGGGGAAGGCAATAAAAGGGTATGATCGCAGTTCGTTACAGATACTGACCAAATTCGGTATGGTCTGGGATCAGGTAAAAGGCGACTTTGCTTTTGAACGTAAGGATAATGACGGTGTTGTAAGAAAAATTTATCGCTATGGTGGTTATGACAACGCCATTAAAGAAGTAGAAACGAGCTTAAAGCGCCTGCAAACGGATTATATCGACCTGATCCAGTTGCACTGGCCCGACAGCACGACACCTGTCAGCGAAACGATGGAAGCAATGCAGCATATGCTGGATGAAGGAAAAGTAAAAGCCATTGGAGTATGTAATTATAATGGCGTACAATTGGCAGAAGCGGAAAAAACGGTGCGGCTGGCATCGGACCAGGTGCCCTACAGTATGCTCAAAAGAAAAATAGAACAGGATGTGGTGCCTTATGCACAACAACATGAACTTTCTATAATTGCTTATAGTCCCATGGAGCGCGGATTGCTCACTGGTAAATATAACAGCGCCTATCAATTGCATGAAGACGATCACCGGAATAACTACTTTCAGCAATTTGATATGGATAAGGTAGCGCAATTAACCGATCACCTGACGGAAATGGCCGCAGGCTACAATGCAACAACTGCACAGCTGGTGCTGGCCTGGGTTTTTCATCAGCCAAAAGTTGCAGCGGCACTGGCCGGCGCCCGGAATGCCCGTCAGGCTACGGAAAATGCACGGGCGATGGAATTGAAACTATCGGCAGCAGACCTGCAGCAGATAGAAAAATGGCTGGCGGAATAAGCGATTGATCACAACAAAAATAGTATTGCTTTTATGATGAAGATGACTAGAATTTTTATGCTGCTTGCAGTATGCGCACTGTGGGGGCATATGGCACAAGCCCAGGAGCAGGGCATTCACCCACAATCAACCCAATACGAATGGCCTGCCGACGCGTTAGTAAAACAGAAACTGGAGCATTGGCAGGATCAGAAATTCGGGATGCTGATCCATTGGGGATTATATGCAGTGCCCGGAATAGTGGAATCCTGGTCCATTTGTTCGGAAGACTGGATAGGACGCGACAGCACCGTTGCGTATCCTGATTATAAAAAATGGTATTGGGGGCTGAAAAAGGATTTTAACCCGGTGCATTTCGATCCGGACCAATGGGCCGGCGCAGCAAAAGCAGCCGGGATGCGCTATGTGGTGTTTACGACCAAGCATCACGATGGCTTTAATATGTTTGATACCAAACAATCTGATTTTAAAATTTCCAATGGCCCTTTTGCCGGTAATCCAAAAGCAGATGTGGCAAAATATGTTTTTGACGCCTTCCGTAAACAGGGATTTATGATCGGGGCTTATTTCTCCAAACCCGATTGGCACAATGAAAATTACTGGTGGCCTATGTATGCCACACCCGACCGAAACGTGAACTACAATATTAAAAAGTATCCCTGGCGCTGGCAAAAGTTCAAAGACTTTGTTTACAACCAGATCGGCGAACTGATGCACAACTACGGCAGTATGGATATTCTTTGGCTGGATGGCGGCTGGGTGCGTCCTATTGAAACGGTAAATGAGGAGGTGCGGGCGTGGGGAGCTAAAATTCCGGAGACCGGGCAGGATATTGATATGCCCCGCATCGCCAAAATGGCGCGTGAAGCACAACCGGGGCTTTTGATGGTAGACCGGACGGTGCACGGCCCTTATGAGAACTACCAAACACCGGAACAGCGCGTGCCGGATCATAAACTTAACAACCCCTGGGAAAGCTGTATGACGCTTGGCAATGCCTGGGGCTATGTTCCCGGCGATAAATTGAAGCCAGCGGCAAAAGTGATCCATACATTGGTGGAAGTAGTAGCTAAAGGCGGAAGTTTATTATTGGGTGTTGGTCCCCAGCCGGATGGACTGCTTACAAAAGAAGCAGTGGCTCGTCTGCAGGAAATAGGAAAATGGGTCAATGCTAACGGCGCTGCCATTTATAACACACGCGCTATTGATGCTTACAAAAGCGGGGACACTTATTTTGTGCAATCAAAAGAGGGCAAAACGGAGTATGCCATTAATCTGGTTAAGAATGGTGCGATTCCGGATGTTGTTGAATGGGAAGGGAATCTGCCAAAGAAGGGCTCTGTTATTAAATCAGTGGCCACTGGCGAAAAAGTAAAGTGGACCATGACGGGTAACAAAGTAAGCCTCCGGGTACCGGCTAAATTAAAAAGCGGTAAAGACAATCCTGCACTGGCATTTTCATTTGTAAAAGGTTAATATAATAGATAATGAGAAAATTACTACTGAGTTCGGTTTTAGGAATAGCCATAGCGGCCGGAGCACAAAATGTAAAGCCGCCGGCGCCTGTATACCCGGTGCCTTCAGCGAACCAATTGGCCTGGCATAAACTGGAAACCTATGCCTTTATTCATTTTACAACCAACACCTTTACGGATAAAGAGTGGGGTTATGGAGATGAAGATCCCAAAGTTTTTAACCCTACAAAAGTGGATGCAACGCAATGGGCTACCGTACTGAAACAAACGGGTTTTAAGGCAATGATCCTCACCACCAAGCACCACGACGGGTTTACCTTATGGCCCAGCAAATACACGGACCATTCGGTGAAAAACAGCCCCTGGAAAAACGGGAAAGGTGATATTGTAAAAGAAGCGAGCGAGGCAGCAAAAAAAGCGGGATTGAAATTTGGCGTCTATTTATCGCCCTGGGATCGTAACCGGGCCGATTATGGTACTCCTTCCTACATCACTTACTACCGCAACCAGTTGAAAGAATTGTTTTCGAATTACGGACCGATTTTTGAAATGTGGTTTGACGGGGCAAATGGTGGTGATGGCTATTATGGAGGAAAAAGAGAAAAACGAAAGATCAACGGCGCGACCTTTTATGACTGGCCCACCACATTAAAAATGGTGCGCAGTATGCAGCCCAATGTATTGTTTTTTAGTGATGCCGGACCCGATATCCGTTGGGTAGGTAATGAACGGGGAATGGCCGGTGAAACCAATTGGAATACGATTACGCCGGATACTTTGTATGCGGGTAAAGCAGGAATTGAAAAATTATTGAATACAGGATCGGCAGACGGCACCAAATGGATCCCTGCAGAAGTGGATGTATCTATTCGTCCGGGTTGGTTTTATCATGCTTCGGAAGACAGCAAAGTAAAAACGCCCGAACAATTATTTGATGTATATCTTACTTCCGTGGGGCGTGGTTCCAATTTGCTGCTGAATATTCCTCCCGACCGGAACGGTGCATTTCATCCGGAAGATGTGCGGTCGCTTTACGGGTTTAAAAAATTGCTGGATGAACGGTTCTCCCGCAATCTTGCAAAGGGGGCTAAGATCACAACAAGTAACACAAGAGGAAATGCTGCCGCGTATAACGGCGCAAAAATGATTGACGGCAATGAAAATACGTATTGGGCTACGGATGATGGCATTATCAACGCCAGCTTTGAAGCGGTATTGCCGGCGCCCAAAGAAATTAAGTATGTAGTGTTGCAGGAATACATTCCCCTGGGACAACGGGTGAAAAGTTTTACGGTAGAAGTCTTTAACAATGGCAACTGGAAGCAGGTGGCTAATGAAACAACGATCGGGTATAAGCGCATTTTAAAAATTGACCCGGTAAAAACGAATAAAGTGCGGGTGACGATTACAGATTCCAAAGCTGCGCCTGTAATTGCGGCTTTTGGGCTGTATTAACAAGCGTTGTAAGGGATTGGACGCAGCTATTCAAATGCAACGTCATTTTGAACCCGATGCCAGGAGGGTGAAAGATCTCATTATTAGGAAAAAGATTTTTCCTCATATGCCTTTTGCCGATTTATCGAAATGACAACCTGATAGTATTTATTACTTCAAGAGTTGATTTAAAAACGTAAAGGATGACACAACGTTCCGCTATTTGTTTTGGAGAGATCCTTTGGGATGTGTTGCCTGGCGGAGCCATGCCCGGTGGCGCTCCCATGAATGTGGCGTATCATCTGAATAAGCTGGGGCTGTCTGCCGGCGTTATTTCGAAAAGAGGTGCAGATAAAGAAGGAGAGGGATTGATCCGGTTTTTGAATGAACATGGTGTGAATACGGCATTTATTCAGACCGATACGGTCTATCCTACCGGTAAAGTATTGGCTACACCCGGCGCTAATTATGAAATGCAATATGATATTGTGTTTCCGGTCGCCTGGGATTTTATTGATGCTACTGCTCCTGCGCTTGAAATCGTTGCCCAAACAGATTTGTTACTATTTGGAAGCCTGGCAGTACGCAATGAGTACTCCCGTAAAACTTTATTTGAATTATTACCCATAGCTAAAACAAAAGTGCTGGATATTAATCTCCGCCCCCCGCATTTTGATCAGCAAACGATCGAAGCATTACTTGATGAAGCCACTATTTTAAAGCTCAACGAAAATGAATTAGAGCTGGTTTGTGGCTGGTACGCTTTTGCGGGAACCATGCAGGAACAGGCTGCTGCACTGAGTGAAAGGTTCTCGATAAAAGATATCGTTGTTACACGTGGTGCGGCAGGAGCGGCTTATTTCTCAGACGGAAGTTATTATGAGCATCCGGGATTTAAAGTAAACGTAATAGATACGGTAGGCAGCGGCGATGCCTTCCTGGCGGGATTTTTATCCCAAATACAAAAAGGCAACAAGCCGGATGCAGCGTTGGGATTTGCCTGTAAGCTGGGGTCCTTTATTGCAACGCAAAAAGGCGCTTGTCCGGAATATGATCCTTCAGCACTAAATAATTTTAATGATCAGGGTGTTATTATTGATTGATCATTCCAGCAAATTCAGCAGGCGTTTGCTTCGGGGGCTGGTGCAATATTCCAAAGATCATGGACCGTGGTTGTTTTACCGGCTGCCTTCTTATTATAAAACCCTTAACGGCGAAGAAGGAATATTGAAATGGGCCCGGGAGTGGAAGGCGGATGCTATTATTGCCCAGGGCGATCATGAAGAGACCAGTTTTCTTAAATGTCTGGGTATCCCTATAGTGATCCAAAACTATAAAAAACGCAGCGAAACTTTTTCAAATCTTACCGGTGATTACCGGGGCACGGGCCGTATTGCTGCAGAATTTTTCCTGCAGCGACGCTATCGCGATTTTGCTTTTTATGGAAACAAAGGCGTGGTATGGTCGATGGAGCGCGCAGAGGGATATAAACAGGAAGTGGAAAAAAATGATGGGAACTTCTTCTATTTTGAAACGGAAGCACTCAATGGTGAAGAATGGAGCAGTAGTCATGAAAAATTGGATCAGTGGTTACTTTCATTGCCCAAACCTGTAGCGTTGTTTGCTTGTGATGATCACTTTGCCCTGCAGGTTTCGCTGGCCTGTAAGCTGAACAATATTGCTGTTCCGGATGAATTGGCATTGCTTGGAGTGGATAATGATGATCTGATCTGTAATTTATCCGATCCTCCTATTTCTTCGATAGCGTTGGATGTGGAACGGGGCGGGTACGAAACCGGCCGGGTGTTGCATCAGCTGGTGACAAAAGAGCGCTTATTGCCTCATAATATTATTGTAAATCCCGTCCGTTTTGAATTAAGAGAATCCACAGAAAAATACAACGTTGAGAACGAACATATCCGGGAAGTGCTTCGCTATATAGAATCCTCATTTACCGCACCAATTCCGATCGCTGCCCTTACACGAAAAGTGCCGTTGTCAAGACGAAATCTCGAAACCAAATTTAAAAATGAAATGGGCGTTTCGCTTTACCAATTTATATTAAAGCGAAGAATTGAATATTTTGCTGATCTTCTGTTAGCCCGGCCGGGGATAGCCCTGCTGGATCTGGCCATTCAGTCCGGTTTTAACGATGCACGCAATCTTTCGCGTATTTTTAAGAAAGCTAAAGGATACACGCCAACAGCGTATCAGAAAAAATTTGCACGAATTCATTGAATCCTGCGTTTTTTGAAACAAAGATTGCGCGATTGGTTTACATTATTGGAAAGATCGCATCTAATTTTAACAGGGATTGATTTGGTAGCATAACGATTGAACTTTTTACAGACAGCGTTTTGTTGACGTGATGAGGGATAGAGAAAACGATTGATATTATTTCATCAAATAAGGCAATAAAGAATGCATCGGAGAAAGTTTGTGAAAATGGTTTCAGCAGCTTGTGCAGCTGCGGGCCTCGGTAGCAGTGCTGCAGGTCATGCGGCAACAGTTACCCGGGCAGCAACAGGGAAAAAAGCGGGAATCATCGGGCTGGACACTTCACACGCGGTGGCTTTTGTAAAGGCGTTAAATGCACCCAACCCGGACGCTAAATGGATGGGATACCAGGTAGCAGCCGCTTATCCGCAGGGCAGCCGTGATATAAAAAGCAGTGTGGAGCGGATACCGGGTTATACGGAAGAGGTAAAAAAAATGGGCGTGGCAATAACAGGATCTATCCCGGAGTTATTGGAAAAGGTAGATGTGGTCTTCCTGGAAACAAATGACGGGCGCTTACACCTGGCGCAGGCCCTTCCGGTATTAAAGGCCCGGAAGCCGCTATTCATCGATAAACCAATGGCCGCTTCCTTAAAAGATGCGAAAGCTATATTTAAAGCGGCCCGACAATACAACACTCCTGTATTTTCCAGTTCTTCGTTGCGGTTTATTACGGGAATGAATGAAGTAAAAAGTGGCAAGATAGGCAAAGTGGTAGGGGCCGGCACCTTTAGTCCTGCAAAACTGGAACCCACACATCCTGATCTTTTCTGGTACGGGATCCATGGGGTGGAAACCTTGTTTACCGCTATGGGAACGGGATGTAAAACGGTAAGCCGGGTACATACCGAACACACAGATATTGTAACAGGAATATGGGAGGACGACAGGGTGGGAACCTTCAGGGGAACCCGTTCCGGAAAAGAGGGCTATGGAGGCATAGTTTATGGAGAGAAGGGCCAGTTAATATTAGGACCTTTTACTGGCTATGACCCGTTGCTGCTGGAGATCATTCATTTTTTTGAAACCGGTATTCCGCCAGTAGCTGAAGCTGAAACGATGGAAATTTTGGCTTTTATGGAAGCCGCAGATATAAGTAAACAGAAGCAGGGCGCGCCGGTAGATATGCAAAGCCTGTTGAAATAATTAATCAGAAGAGAACGGTTCATGGATAAAACAATGAAATTGTTTAAACTTTTTATAAAAACAATGTTCAACCCGGCTTTCCCGCTCCCGCCCGAACGACGTTCACTCGGGCGGGGATTTTAGGCCGATCTAATACATCGCTGATATCTGCGGATTGATTTTCTGAGAAGATCTGTGCAAAAAAATCTGCGATTATCGGCGGGGAATACAAAAGAATCTGAAAGTCTAAACGACTTCAATATTAAAAAATAACATTTATGGATCAGCAAAAAAATCAATCAAGGCGGGATTTTATGAAGAAGGCTGTTTTAAGTTCCGCAGCACTAAGCATCGGCGGGGTGCTTCCCGGCTTTAGCGCCCGGAGTTATAAAAGCATTTGGGGGGCTAATGAACGCTTTGCGATTGGGGTAATGGGAGTAAATAGCCGGGGCCTTGCGCTGGCGAGCAACTTCGCCAAACAGCCCAATGCGGTGGTGCGCTATATTTCAGACGTAGATACGCGTGCCGCGGATAAATGTATCAGCCGGGTGGAAGCCATTCAGCAGTTGAAGCCCGTGGCGAAACCCGATTTCAGGAGGGCTTTGGAAGCAAAGGACCTGGATGTGATGGTAGTGGCTACACCCGATCATTGGCATGCGCCCGCCGCCCTGCTGGCGATGCAGGCCGGGAAGCATGTGTACCTCGAAAAGCCCTGCAGTCATAACCCCCACGAAGGCGAGCTGTTGGTTGCGGCTCAAAAAAAATATAGGAAAGTACTTCAAATGGGCAACCAGCGCCGTTCCTGGCCCAATGTTGCGCAGGCCATTAAAGAAATTCATAATGGCATTATCGGTCGGCCCTATTATGCAAAAACATGGTATGCAAATAGCCGTAAACCCATTGGAACGGGGAAGGTTGTTGCGGTACCCGGCTGGCTGAACTATGATCTGTGGCAGGGACCGGCCCCAAGAATGCCTTATAAGGACAACTTGCTTCACTACAACTGGCATTGGTTCTGGCATTGGGGCACGGGCGAAGCATTGAACAACGGCACACACATGGTGGACCTCGCCCGGTGGGGCTTGCAAGTGGATTACCCTGTTAAAGTGCAGTCCTCAGGTGGGCGGCTGGTATTTACGGATGACTGGCAGACTCCGGATACACAAATGATCACGCTGGAGTTTGCTAATAAAAGCATGATCACCTGGGAAGGCCGCAGTGCCAACGGAAGGGATAGCGAAGGCAGTTCGGTGGGCGTTGTATTTTACGGTGAGAAGGGTTCTTTGCAAATAGACGCCGGCAATAGCTATCACGTTTACGGCCTGGATAATAAGTTGATAAAAGAAGTAAAAGGAGATGTAGCTGTAAAAGCAACCGATCTCTCCAATCCTGCGGAAACGCTGGATGCCTTTCATTTTCAAAATATGTTTGATGCTATAAAAGGAGGCGCGTCATTGCATTCCGATATCGAGGGAGGGTTTAAAAGCACGCTGCTGGTACAGTTAGGCAATATTGCCCAACGCACCACGGGGTTACTGCACACCGATCCGAAGAATGGCCATATTCTATCCGATCCCGGTGCGATGAAACTTTGGAGTCGCACATATGAAAAAGGCTGGGAACCGAAGGTATAATAAATAGTGCTGTATCCTTCCTGACATGCCATTTGATTGTCTCCAGTTGGATGAGCAGCATAGCACCGATTCAAAGTTCTTTAAGCAATGAGGTAAACGATAATGTAAAAAGTAGCTGAAAAATGACAGATGCTCAAGTAATAACACAAGGTGGCTTAAGTAAACGGGAAACGAGGGTGTCGCTGGTAATCATCGGCCTCCTGTTTTTTATTTTCGGATTTGTGTCCTGGGTAAATGCAATTCTTATTCCCTATTTTAAGATCGCCTGCGAATTGACCCATCTGCAGTCCTACTTTGTGACGCTGGCATTTTATATTTCTTATTTGCTTATTTCCGTGCCGGCTTCTTTTCTTTTAAAACGCACCGGTTTTAAAAAAGGAATGATGGTGGGGCTATGGATCATGGCCGCGGGTGCTTTTATGTTTATACCTGCGGCGCTTACACGTACGTACACGTTATTTTTAACCGGGCTTTTTTTATTAGGTACCGGCCTGGCAATCATGCAAACAGCGGTCAATCCTTATATAACAATATTGGGCCCGAAAGAGCAGGCAGCCCAACGGATCAGTATCATGGGTATTTGTAACAAAGGGGCAGGCATTCTGGCGCCGCTGATCTTTGCAGCAGTGATCCTGCGCACTACAGATGCGGAGCTGTTCCGGCAGATCCCGCTTATGAATCCTTTGCAAAAAGCAATCGCATTGGATGAGCTGATCCGGCGCGTAATAGTGCCCTATATGGCGGTAGGGGCAGGGCTGTTTGTGTTTGGTGTTTTTGTACGCTATTCTCCCCTGCCTGAAATAAACACAGAGCATGAAACTACTGCCGTTGCTGCGGCTAATTCCGGTAAGCATTCCATTTTCCAGTTCCCGCACCTGGTATTGGGCGCCCTGGCTATTTTCATACATGTAGGCACTCAGATTGTGGCTATTGATACTATTATCAATTATGCAGGAACCATGGGCATAAATTTGCTGGAAGCGAAAGCCTTTCCTTCTTACACGTTAACGGCAACGATCATTGGGTATATTACGGGAATTATATGTATACCAAAATTTTTTAGTCAGGTTACCGCGCTAAAAGCATGCACCATTCTGGGGTTGCTGTTTTCCATAATGATCCTTTTGGCAAAAGGTAACGTAAGCCTGTTCGGACATCAGGCGGACCTGTCGATCTGGTTCCTTGTTTTGCTGGGATTGGCCAATTCATTGGTATGGGCGGGCATCTGGCCACTGGCGCTGGACGGACTGGGCCGTTTTACCAAGCTGGGTGCATCTATCATGATCATGGGACTTTGCGGGAATGCTATTATGCCGTTACTTTATGGGTGGCTTGCAGATATGTGGAACCCGCGGGCGGCTTACGTAGTGTTGCTTCCCTGCTATTGCTACCTGATTTTTTACGCAGTATACGGGCACAAGATCCGGAACTGGAAGTCTGATAAATAAAAAAAAAATAATTGAATGCGCTTAAAATCATAAATGGCAAACTGATATTACCCGGAGCGATAGTCGAGGGGAAGTCTTTATATGTTCTTGATGGAAAGATATATGCCATTACAAGCGAAATGCTTGATGTTCCTGATCTGCAGGAGATGGATGTCCGTGGAAATTATGTGGCGCCGGGCTTTATCGACATGCATGTTCATGGCGGAGCCGATCATGATTTTATGGATAACGACCCTTTGGGTTTTATTGCCATTGCCCAAATGCACGCACAACATGGCACTACTTCAATGAACCCCACTACGCTGAGCTGCGGCAGAGAAGACTTGCTGGAAACAATAAGGCTGTATGACGCTTCGGAGCCTGTAAAATATAATGGGGCACAGTTCATTGGACTGCACATTGAGGGACCCTATTTTGCCATGGAACAGCGGGGCGCACAGGATCCCCGTTTTATAAGGGATCCGGATCCTGATGAATACAGGGAAGTGCTGGCAGCGGCAAAACACATAGCGCGGTGGAGTGCGGCACCGGAGTTGCCGGGAGCGCTTGAATTTGGAAAGTATATGGTACAGCATCAGGTGATGCCGGCTATTGCACATACCAATGCCAGTTATGAAGAAGTGGTGCAAGCCTTTGATGTGGGGTATACGCATGTTACCCATTTCTATTCTGCAATGTCTGGTGTATTCCGCAGGAATGCTTTCCGATATGCGGGAGTGGTGGAAAGCGCTTATTTGATTGATGACATGACGGTGGAAATTATTGCTGATGGCGTGCACCTGCCGCCACCGTTGTTACAACTGGTATATAAAATAAAAGGTCCGGATAAAATCGCATTGATCACCGATGCCATGCGGGGCGCTGGTACACAGGGTAGCCAGAGTGTTTTAGGCAGCCGGAAAAACGGTTTGCCCGTTTTATTGGAAGATGGCGTGGCCAAATTGCCCGACCGGTCTGCATTTGCAGGCAGTATCGCTACGATGGACCGGTTGGTGCGGAACATGATCACTTTGGCGGGGGTATCCCTCACGGATGCAGTAAAAATGGCTACGGTCACTCCGGCGAAATTAATGGGCGTTGATGAATGGACCGGAAGTCTGGAAGAAGGAAAGCAAGCGGACATTGTTGTCTTTGATCCGTCTGTTACAATACTTAAAACGATTATAGGAGGGCGGCTGGTGCACGATGCAGGGAAGCTGGAATTGCCTGAAGCAGACTAATCGACAAAGGAATAATTATTTAGTCCAAATTATTCCAATATAATTGAGTGGCTAACAAAAAGAGAATAATGAGCGTAGAGAACAAAGGATTAATAGTTAAAAGGTATACAACAAGAGATGCTATGGGTGTGGCTGCTGCTGATGCAGTTGCGGACAGAATGGGAGAACTTCTTTCAGAAAAAGATACGATAAATATGATTTTTGCTGCCGCCCCTTCGCAAAATGAATTCCTGGCGCACCTGCTCCGGAAGCCCATTCCCTGGGAGCGCATCAGGGCTTTTCATATGGATGAATATGTGGCCCTTCCGGCAGAGGCACCGCAGGGATTTGGGAATTTTTTAAAGGAGCGATTGTTTGACAAGGCGCCCTTCCAATCGGTTCATTATTTAAATGGGAATGCGGATGATCTTGCTGCGGAATGTGATCGATACGCAGCATTATTGGCGGCGCACGCTCCGGATATTGTATGCCTGGGCATTGGAGAAAACGGGCATATTGCTTTTAATGACCCGCACGTAGCGGATTTTAATGATCCCCGGCTGGTGAAAGTGGTGAACCTGGATGCCGCCTGTTTGCAGCAGCAGGTGAACGACGGATGCTTTGCGGTTTTGGAAGCGGTTCCGCGTCGAGCCTTAACCCTTACCATTCCCGCATTAATGAGGGGGAAATACCTGTATTGTATGGTGCCGGCGGCCTCAAAAGCCCGTGCCGTTTACAATACATTGCATGCAGCAATCGATCCGCTTTATCCTTCAGCTATTCTGAGAAGCCACGCTAATGCCGTTCTGTTTTTGGACGAAGAAAGCAGTGTGTTGTTAAACGGTTAATTTGTGTGCCGTAGGTACACCCCTTAAAATCAATTTTAATGCCCGTTTATTATCAGACCCGAAACGATTGAAAACAAGTCCTTCCCGTCTCTACGCCTTCCCGGCGAATCATTTCCCCGCAGCTCCTTATTTTTGTTGCACCTATTTCAATACTTATTATGACACATATTGAATTCAATCAATCACTCCAATTAAAAGGACCCCCACCAACATTTACCGACCTGCAATCCGGACTCTGGTATGCCGCCAAAGGCGATTGGGAGGCGGCGCACAATATTGCCCAGGATCATGAAGGAACAAAAGATTTTGACCTGCTGCATGCGTATCTGCATCGGGTGGAAGGTGATGAATGGAATGCAAATTACTGGTACCGGCGGGCGGGAACTACGATGCCTTCGGGAACTATTGAAGAGGAGCTGGGGGCGCTGATACAACAATGGAGTTAATCCGTCCCGACTTCATTTAAGGTTTGCCCGCAGATAGCGCAGATCTTACGCAGAATAAAACGAATCAGCGCCCATCAGCGAAAATAATCTGCGCAAATCTGCGGGAGCATTTCTTATTGACGCTAACCGATCCCTATTTCCTTCGCTTTAACCGTCAGAAACTCCAGCGCAGCTTCCCTTGTATTGGGGATAGCTCCGTCCAGGATGGCATCTTTCAAAGCATCTTTTAAAATACCCACAGGCTTTGAGGGTTGCAGGTTAAATAGCTGCATGATCTCCAACCCGTCAACCGGGGGCTGCCAGTTGCGGATATGATCTTTTTCCTCCACCTCTTTGCTTCGTTCCCGCACCAGTTTAAAGTTTTCCAGGAAGCGCTGTACCTTCTTTTTATTCTTGCTGGTGATGTCTGCTTCGCAGAGCTGCATCAACGCATCAAAATCTTCACCGGCATCAAATAACAGGCGACGGATGGCGGAGTCGGTAATGTCTTCTTTTGACAGACAGATCGGCCGCAAATGTAGCTCCACCAGCTTTTTTACAAAACGCATTTTTTCGTTTTGCGGCAGTTTCAGCTGCGCAAAAATTTTGGGAACCATGCGGCCTCCCACCACTTCATGCCCGTGAAAGGTCCACCCCGCGCCTTCTTCAAAGCGTTTGGTGGCGGGTTTGGCAATATCGTGCAAAATCGCCGCCCAGCGCAGCCACAGGTCCTTACTGGTGTTGGCAACGTTATCCAAAACCTGTAAGGTGTGATAAAAGTTATCCTTATGCCCGATGCCTTCTTTAAACTCTGCACCCGACAGATCCGTCATTTTCGGGAAAATAATTTTCAGCAAACCCGTTTTATAAAGCAGGTCAAAACCTATGGAGGGCTTGTTCGATAAAATAATTTTATTCAGCTCGTCGGTAATGCGCTCCTGCGAAATGATCCGGATCCGGTCCTTGTTTTTTGCGATGGAGGCTAACGTGCTTTCATCAATGGCAAAATTCAGCTGCGAAGCAAAACGAATCGCCCGCATCATGCGCAGCGGGTCGTCGCTGAAGGTCTGATCGGGCTCCAATGGCGTAATGATCTTTTTTTCTTCCAGGTGCTGCTGCCCGTTAAACGGATCCACCAATTTGCCAAAATCATCTTTATTCAGACTAATGGCCATTGCGTTAATGGTAAAATCCCTTCGGTTCTGGTCATCTTCCAGGGTACCGGGACTTACCTCCGGTTTGCGGCTGTTGCGTTGGTAGCTTTCCTTGCGGGCGCCCACGAATTCGATATCAAAAAAGTTGTCCTTTTTTTCAGGCGTGGGTAGGCCAACCCTTATATGTGCCGTGCCGAAATTTTTGAAGTAGTTCACTTCCGGCCGGGGCTGAAATAATGCTGCTGTTGCACGGGCCAGTTCAATACCATCTCCAATGGTGACAATATCCGCGTCTTTGGTAGCACGGCCTAATAACTTGTCCCGCACAAAACCGCCCACCAGGTAGCTTTCCTGGTTGAGTTGCTGCGCTGCTGCTGCTACTTTATTTATAATAGTGCGTTCGGTATCGTCTAATTGAATATCCATGTAGCGGGCAAAGATAACGCTCGTTTCTCGTTTGTGGTTTATTGTTTGATGTTAGGGTACAATTTGCCAAAAAACGTTTTCGATAGAGCGATTTTAAATTCCTTATTTTATATTTTACATTCAATGCTGTTTTCTTAAGCTTTCCGAACGGCTCTTTTTATAGTTCTTACAAAGAACAATATGCATTGTTTATAGCATCTTTTGCAAAGTTTGATTGCTAATACAGTCTTTTCATCTTCTATTGATAACTCCATTCTATTGTGTTTTTTCTCTTACTTTTTTCAGTCGATAAAATAAAAAAGTAAGCAAAAAATCTTGTTCGCAAAAAGGCAAATCCTGCCTAGAACCTTTTGTTTTGAATACTCTTTTATTTTGTCCGGCAGGAACATAAAAATCTGCGCTTCAGGCCTGATTATGACGCCTCTCCACAGTTTTTATGCTTTGGGAATGGCTTTGTGGCGTCAAAATCGCCATTCCGCTTGATTTTTCCTTTTGCTGTTTTGCGAACGACCTTCTGAGAAATATTTCTTGTAGTTTATCTTTTCTTTTTCATTGGGCAGCGCTTTATCGTGGTCCTTCCTAAGTGCAATAGAAAGCACTCTGGCCAGACGGCTCGGGAGCGCCTATTTTTTACGTAGCGACTGCTTCTTTTTGACAAACCACTCCCGGAAAAAATCAGCGCAGTAAGGAAACCACGAGGTTGGGGAAATAGCAGCTTCGACCTTCACTTTCGATAAGGCTTTGAAATTGCTTTTCGATTTGGGTTTTCGTGTGCGCGGGCGGTCGAACGGCCGGAGGCATTCGTTTGACCATGCCCTTTTTGCTCTACTTTTTGGGCGAGCAAAAAGT
Organism: Niabella sp.; assembly: GCA_017744795.1. Lineage (GTDB taxonomy): Bacteria > Bacteroidota > Bacteroidia > Chitinophagales > Chitinophagaceae > Niabella. The sequence goes on from JAGIAQ010000022.1 coordinate 19,399, forward strand.
AGAAAAAACAAAACGGTCGATGGTAGGGGGAATTATACAAGCTTGCAGAGGCGCAATGCCTCCGCCTTGTAGGCACTTCCTTTTGGGGCTTAAAGAAACGACTTTGAATCAGAAATCAGTAATTCGTCGCTACCGGATTACCTCTACTGTTCCGTCTTTCCAGCGAATGATTGATGAAGGTTGCTGCGGTGTGGTATCGTCCTGCCGGTATTGCACGATATGATCCACCTGGCTTTTGATAGTATCAGAAATTGTGTCGAAACTGGCCGGAGTGGGTTCGCCGGAAATATTTGCAGAAGTGGAAACGATGGGTTTGCCAAAGCGTTTGATCAGCGACCGGCAAAATTCGTCTTTACAAAGCCGTATGGCGATACTGCCGTCTTCGGCGGTGAGGTTTTCTGCAAAACCGATGCCGTGCTCATAGATCACTGTTGTGGGTCGCTCCGTGGTTTCAAGATAATCAAAAAGACTCAGGTCAACCGCGGCGGTGTACTGCATAATATCCCGTTCGGTTGCAGCCAGCACGATCAGCGCCTTACTGTCATCTCTTTTTTTTATAGAATAAATTTTTGCCACGGCTGCGGCATTGGTAGCATCACAACCCAGGCCCCATACGGTATCTGTAGGGTAAAGGAGGATGCCGCCTTTTCGTAAGGTTTCAACGGAATCTTTAAGGTCTTGTTCAAAATTGATCATGGATGAATTACTATTTACTGGAATGAAAGCTGATGAGCCATATTGTGCAGTACAAGAGAGCGACGCAAGATTGCCGATAGAAGCTCCGGCGCCGGGTATAAAAATTATAAAACCGAAAGATATAGGTTCATTACATCGTTTATGAAGACCTCCGGCAAAAAACGCTTTGCATTTTCAAATCCTTTTTGTCGCATTTCGTCAGCAAAAGCGGTATCCGTATAAACTTTTCGTAACCCTGTGGCCATTTCCTCCGGGGCGTCCGGGTTTACCAGCCAGCCCGCATTCCCGGCTATTTCCGGCAGACAGGACGTGTTCGAAGTGATCACGGGAACGCCGCCCGACATTGCTTCTACAATCGGAATGCCAAAGCCCTCAAAATAAGAAGGGTAGATCATCGCTGTTGCCGATTGGTACAATGCCGGCAGGTCTTCCGCAGCTATAAAAGGCTTCTTGCCGGCAAGGGCTAATTGCTCCGATAAAAAAATAACCCGGTCTTCCAGGTCCGCTTCTTTCAGATAAGCTTTTACTTTTTCTTTAAAGCCCCCGTCGTTACCTACTACTACCAACGGAATAGGAATTTCATTCCGGATCAGCTGCAGGGCCTTGCAGATATTCAGCAGGTTCTTGCGCTCAATAATGGTGCCCACATGTAGAAAAAATTGCGCCGGCAAATTATATTGCTGCCGGACCGCTGCTTTGCGTTCTTCCGTTTGGAGGACGCCGAATGCAGGCGGGCAACTTTGATAAATGACTCTGATCTTTTCGGCGGGAATGCCATAGATCCGGATGATGTGGTTCTTGGTCTCCTCGCTGATCGCCATGATCTTTGTGGCGTGGGTGCAGGCGTACCGCGACTTTGCCCGGTAGATCTTTGTATCGATGGGTTTATATTGATGGGGGTAGAGCTCGGGGAAAAGATCATGGATGGTCACAATAGAAGGAATGCCTGTTTGGGCAATCCCTACCGGTATTTCATGGCTCAGGCCGTGATACAGATCCAGCCTGTGTTTCACCAGGTCTTTGGTGATCCACCGGCTGCGCCAGAAGGAGCGTAAAAGTTTATGCAGCGGTGCCGTTGGCAATACTTCGTGCATATTTTTTTGAACAGGGTGGAACGATTTTCCCGGTTTGGGATTGAACAGGTAATAGTCGTTTTGCGGAAAATGCTCCGACAATAAACTGATCAGCACCCGGCTAAAAACGCCGAGTCCCGTATTGTTATGATAGGCTCTTTTGGCTTCAAACCCAATATTCATAGTGGCAAAGTTGGGGTAAATGGGGGAATTGACAAACAGCGGTCAGGGCGAGCGCATAAATTGGCTAAGCCACGAATGCACGAATAAAATGATTAATCTACCCGTAAAACAATGAAAACAAATAGCGCCGGCGGCGCATGGAATTCGTGTTTATTTTCTGTGAATAGGGCACAGCAGCTAAATTCATTCGTGCATTTGTGGCAATCTTTTAAATTTATGCGTTCGTCCTGAAACAGCGGTCAGTAGCCTCTAAACCCGCGATCACTAAAGTGGGGTATTCGTTATGTACCCATAACACCTTATCCGCTTTTATTCATCGTATTCTGTTACCTTTGGCCACAAAGTAAAATATTCATGGAAGAACTGATAAAAGCAGCCTGGAGCGACCGGGAGCTGCTGAAAACCAAAAAGTATGAGCAGGCGGTACATGATGTTATTGCCGCATTGGATAACGGAACATTGCGCGTGGCACAACCTGACGGGAAAAAATGGGTCGTAAACGAATGGGTAAAGCAGGCTATCCTGCTCTATTTCGGTATTCAGAAAATGCAAACCTGGGATCTGCCGCCGTTTGAGTTCTATGATAAAATGTTACTGAAGAAAAATTATAAAGATATTGGCGTACGTGCCGTGCCACATGCCGTGGCGCGTTATGGCGCCTACCTGGCGCCTAATGTGGTATTGATGCCTTCTTATGTAAATATCGGGGCCTATGTGGGCGAAGGTACCATGGTGGATACCTGGGCTACCGTAGGAAGCTGTGCACAGATCGGTAAAAACGTGCACCTGAGTGGTGGCGTTGGTATTGGCGGGGTATTGGAGCCCCTGCAGGCCAGCCCGGTAATTATTGAAGATGGATGTTTTTTAGGCAGCCGCTCTATTGTGGTGGAAGGAGTTATTGTAGAGAAAGAAGCCGTATTGGGTGCGAATGTGGTATTAACGCAGAGCACTAAGATCATTGATGTAAGCGGCACCATACCCATTGAGGGTAAAGGACGTGTTCCGGCAAGAAGCGTGGTGATCCCCGGCTCTTACGCAAAAAAATTCCCTGCAGGTGAATACCATGTAAACTGTGCTTTGATCATCGGAAAACGCAAACCCAGCACGGATCTGAAAACCAGTCTGAATGATGCATTGCGCGATTTTAAAGTAAGCGTATAATTTTGTTTGAGGTTTGAAGTTTAGGGTTTGAGGTGCGTCTTTAAACCTTGAACCTTGAACCTGAGACCTTGAACTTTAAACCTTGAAGGCTTTAGTCTACAAATCTACCGGCAGCTGGTACACCGTTAAAGACGAAGCGGGGCGGTTTCATAATGCCCGGATGAAAGGCGTGTTTAAAATTGACGATATTACCAGCACCAACCCGCTGGCCGTTGGTGATTGGGTGGGGATTGAACTGGAAGCAAGCGGGGAAGGAACCGCCTTGATCACCGAAATCTTCCCGCGGAATAATTATATCAACCGGCAGTCGCCGCGTGTAAAATACCAGCAGCATATTATTGCGGCCAACCTCGATCAATCGGTATTGATCGCTACCTTAAAGGAGCCGCGCACTTCCCAGGGGTTTATCGACCGCTTTTTAGTGGTGTGCGAAATGTATCATGTGCCGGCGATTGTGCTGTTTAACAAGACGGATATTTACCGGGAAAAGGAGTGGAAGAAATACGAGGAACTAGCCAAAATGTATGAAGCTTTAGGCTACGCCGTACATGCGGTTAGTGTTGAAAAAGCGGAAGGACTGGAAGTACTGCATCAATTGCTGCAAGATAAAACGACGCTCATCAGCGGGCATAGTGGGGTGGGAAAATCTACTCTTGTCAATGCCCTGCTTCCGGGCGAGCGCATTAAAACCCAGGATGTGAGCGGCTGGAGCGGGAAAGGGATGCATACCACCACCTTTGCTAACATGTATGACCTGCCGGATGGAGGAAGAATCATAGACACCCCCGGTATCCGTGAACTGGCCATTACCAACCTGGAAAAAGAAGAGCTGTCTCATTATTTTCCCGAAATGCGGGAGCGGCTGCACCAATGCCAATACAATAACTGCATACATGTAAATGAGCCCCACTGCGCTATTAAACAGGCGGTAACGGATGGTGCGATCTATGAAGAGCGGTACATCAGTTATCTGAATATATTGGAGAGTTTGGAGAACAAGAGTTATTAGATTAGCTACTTGTCTTTTGTTATAGCAATAAAATATTGTTTATTGGCGGCAAAAGATATTGTTTGGTAGTAGCGAAAGATACTGGTTTTATTTTTTTTCTGCAGATACTATTAAATAGTTGGCACAGCCTGGCAGAGGTGTTTTTCGATCTTTTAAGAACTTACCGTCTCGCCGCCTTACCGGCAAAAAATCACTGCTATTTCTTCGAATACTGATCGGCTTCATTGGCCTCATCAAACCAGCTCGCATACTTTATGTAATTATTGGCAATGCGGTTGATTTCTCCATTCAACAAATCAGAAGAAATTTCCTTTACCCTTTTGGCGGGCACACCGGCATAAACACCGCCGGCATTGCAAACCGTGCCTTCCAGGATGAGCGCGCCTGCCGCAATGATACAATCGCTTTGTACTATTGCGTTATCCATAATAATAGCGCCCATGCCCACCAATACATTGTCGTGGATGGTGCAGCCATGCACGATGGCATTATGACCAATAGAAACATTATTGCCGATGGTGGTACTTGTCTTTTGATACGTACAATGAATAACCACCCCGTCCTGTATATTTACTTTGTTGCCGATCCGTATGGAATTTACATCTCCACGCACCACGGTATTGAACCAGAAACTGCAGGCATCACCTGCTATTACATCCCCCACAATGGTTGCATTTGGCGCAACAAAGCAGTTGGCGCCAATTTGAGGGTGTTTTCCTTCTACCGGTAAAATCACTGCCATAAAAAATCGTTTCCGCTAAGGTACAAAAAATAGACCGGGCTTTTGTTAAATGGACGCTTTGATATTAACTTTAAGGCGACCATCATACCAGACCGATTTGGAAAAATAAAAACACATGCGCTCAATGAATACAACAAGTAAAGCTAACTGGCTCCATTTTTTACGCAATCTCTTTATCCTGCTGTTTGTTTTCTCAAGCATTGTGAGGGTAGCTGCCCAGGACGTAATAAAGATCAGCACCCGTACTACCGATTTGACCAACACCTTGTCCGACACAGAAAAAAAGAGCCTGGATGATCAGTTGTATGCTATAGAACAGAACACGGGACGCCAGGTGGTCATCGTAATGCTTCCCACTACCGGCAGCCAGTCGGTTGAGGAATATGCCACGGCGTTGTTCCGGGAAAATAAGATCGGATCAAAAGATCAGAACGATGGTGTTTTGATCCTGGTAGCCAAGGAGGATCATAAGATGCGGATCGAAGTGGGGTATGGACTGGAAGGGACCATAACAGATTTACTAGCGGATGGTATTATCAACCGCGATATGAAACCCTATTTTAAAGACGATGCTTTTTACGATGGCTTGAACGCGGCTGTCGGGTCTATCCGTTCCTTGCTGGATGGGTCGGCTTCGGAAGCTATGAAACAAAACCTGAAAACGGCAGATGAAGCGCAGCCTGCCCGGCATGTTACGAAGGACGGGCATGTATTTATTTTTCTGATCCTGCTTTCAGCCCTATGCGGCGTGCTTTATGGCCGGGAACTTATAGGTTTTAAAGCCCTGGCATTGCTGTTGGTGGCAGGGCTTGTCCTGGGAGCACTTATGGGAAGAAATCCGGCAATCCTGGCCTTGTTTATGATGGTGCCTTTTCCCACTTTTGGGGGCTACGCCGTGGTGCGCTACAAAAAAGCACGGATTGCTGCATTAGTATTGGTGGCTGTTGTTTTAACCTTGATAGCAATCGGGAAACTATTTGGGGCAGATGTTGTGGTATTCGGGCTCTTTGGCCTTTTCGGGCTCTTCTTTTCGGGCGTTTTTATTTTTGCCATTATCAATGGCATCAAAAATGGGTTTAGCGGCGGTTCAACCGGCAGCAGCAGCGGATGGAGCTCGTCGGATTCCAGCTCCTGGTCTTCATCCTCCTCGTCCAGCAGCAGTTTTTCCGGCGGCGGGGGCAGCAGTGGCGGTGGTGGCGCCAGCGGCAGCTGGTGATGGTTTATTTTATTGACCCGGCTGCAGCATAAATGGCATCAGCCTTGCGTCGCACACTTCAGCTTCTGAATATATTGCAGCCAGCAGATGACACAAAAAAGAAACATCAGCGCAAATCAGCGCGAAAAATCTGCGAACATCAGCGGGAAACTTATGTTGGATGAGTTCGATTTGGTTATTTTTGTCCGATGCAGGATAAACTCGATCAAATTAAAGCCCTATTCATAAAATGGTGCGGCCAGGCCCCCGATGAAATTGATATTTTACAACAGGCGGGTAGCGAACGCCGGTATTTCCGTATTTGGAAAGACGGTAAATCGACCATCGGCACTTATGGGGCCAACATTAAAGAGAATGAATCGTTTTTCTACTTTTCTGAGGAATTTCAAAAGAAAAACCTGCCTGTTGCCAATATCCTGGCCATCAGCGCGGACCGGGCGTATTATTTACAGGAAGATTTTGGCACCATATCCCTGATCAATCATTTGGAACAAGATGGGGAAACGGATGCCGTGTACCAGCTCTATAAAAAGAGTTTGCATGAATTAGCCCGCGTGCAGGTGCTAGGCGACAAAGGATTGGATTACGACAAGTGCCTTACCAATAAAGAATTTGGCAAGCAGGCCATCATGGCGGACTTGCTGTATTTTAAATATTATTTTTTAGACGCCTTAAGAAGACCTTACGATAAGCAGGCGCTGATTGACGACTTTGAAGCGCTGAGCACCTACTTAACCCATACGGACTATAAGTTCTTTATGATGCGCGATTATCAAAGTCGCAATATACAGGTGATGGAGGACGGCTCTGTGCATTTTATAGATTACCAGGGCGGCATGAAGGGAGCGCCGCAATACGATGTGGCCTCTTTGTTATGGCAGGCCCGGGCAAACTTGTCTAACGAGTGGAAAGAAAATCTTTTAGCGGATTATATAGCGGCTTTGGAACCCTTGCTGGATAGGCCTTTGAACAAAAGTGTTTTTGTAAGTCAGTATAACGGATATGTATTGATTCGTTTGTTACAAGTGCTGGGCGCCTATGGTTTCCGTGGGTTATTTGAACGCAAGGCACAATTTCTTACCAGCATTCCGTTGGCGTTAAGAAATTTAAAGTCCTTTATTACAAAAAACGAGATGGGTATTTCTGTTCCGGAATTTACAAAAGTGCTGCAGCTCTGTATTTCGGACGAAATTATAAATGAGTTTACTCCCGTGCAGGCAACGGCTGAAACGCCGCTGGTGGTAAAGATCTCCAGCTTCTCCTTTAAAAAGGGATTGCCGGCTACCGATAGTGAAAACGGCGGCGGCTTTGTTTTTGATTGCAGGGGCATCCTGAACCCGGGCAGAATCGAAAGCATGAAAACAAAAACCGGCCGGGATAAAGAAGTGATCCAGTATCTGGAGCAGCAAACAAAAATGCCAGAGTTCATTAATAGTGTTTTTGATGTGGTGGATATAACGGTGGAGGATTTTATAAAACGCAGTTTTAGCAGCCTGATGGTCAGCTTCGGCTGTACCGGCGGCCAGCACCGGAGTGTATATGCCGCTGATGCCTTAGCCCGGCATTTGAAGAATAAGTTTAAAGTGAAGGTGGAGTTGAACCATTGGGTACAGGATGCGAAGAATTGGGTCAACTAAAGTCGATAGTCCATGGTCGATGGTCCATGGTTCTATGTCTTGAAAATGCTTATGAGTAAGGGCAGGGTAACCTGATAAAACTTATGATATGGCATTTAAATTTGAGAGCTTGAAAGTGTGACATATTGCAGTAATGAGTGATTTATTTGCATCAACTAAAGGCATGTCAGGCTGTTAATGACAAATGCTGCAAATTGTTGGAAATGAATCTGTATAAGGAACGTCATTCCGACCGAAGTTTTGCCCCTAAAAGCAAAACGAGCGGAGGAATCTCTGCAAAAGTTAGAGACCTCTCGGTTCCGTCCCGAATGCTTTCGGGACTCCACTCGAGGTGACGGCACAAATAATAATTTGTCATTCCAAAGAACTTAATTTCCTTTATTGTCAGGCTGCCAGTGTTCTTTTAATGCCTAATTGATATAACAAAACGAATGATAACTATGAACGATGAACTATCAACTATAAACAGCCGGCCCTCCCCTTCAGGGGCCGGGGGCCTGCGCGGCATGATCTTTTGCGCCGGTCTGGGCACCCGCTTCAAACCCTGGACGGATCAGCATCCCAAGGCGTTGGCGGTAATCAACGGGAAGAGTTTATTGCAGCGGAATGTAGAGTATTTACAGCAATACGGCATTAAGCAGCTGGTGGTAAATGTGCATCATTTTGCGGATCAGATTGTTGAAGCCATTAAAGAGCATAAAGGCTGGGGCAGTGAAATTACCATCAGCGATGAAACCGATGCCGTACTGGAAACAGGCGGCGGGTTATTAAAAGCTAAACCCTTATTTACGCCGGGCGAGAAATTTATCACTTGTAATGCCGATATTCTTACAGACCTGGACATTAGCCAGCTGATCGCTTTTCATGAAGCCAACAAACCCTTAATTTCCATGGCAGTGGGAGATCGTAAAACCTCCCGTTATTTGTTGTTTGACGAAAACAACACTTTATGCGGGTGGAGGAATATTGCCACCGGTGAAGAAAAAATAGCGCGACCGGCGGATACGCTCATTCAAAAATCATACGATTGTGTGGTGGTTTTTGAATACGAGGTTTTCAATCATATTCCGTTTACCGGCAAGTTTTCGTTGATAGACCTGTACCTGCATTTAGCAAAAACGCATACTATAAAAGGATTTCAGCACCATGCCGATCGCTGGATTGATGTAGGCAAACCCGAAAGCGTGGCGCCTGCAGAGCAGCTTTTTCGAGACCTGTGAGGTTTCCGCCACGGCGAACAGGTTCAAGACCTCATAGGTCTTGACTCGATTCCAAGTGTGCCGCCTCCACCAGTCGGGTCAGGTGCAAGTATAGTTTTAGCAGATCAAGAGCACAGTCCTTTGTATCGTGCGATAATGCGTAATCCAGTACCTGATCTATAGTCCTCTTCCATTCTAAAATATTTTGGTATTTAAAAAAACGCCGGAACACCAAATACGGATTTTTATATTCCTTTGCTGTTAAGGTCTTGGGCGTGCGCTCCCATTCTGAGCAATGAGCGCCGGACGGGGCGCACAGCTGTTTATCCAGGTATTGCTCCGATGTGATTTTTAAGAGGCTGTGTTTCTTTTGCCGGTGTAATTCATGCGCCGCCAGCATTACGGACCTAATAGCTTTAAAGATATTCAACATAAAGGCAGGCTCATTCTTGTTATATACTTTATTACTGCGGGCGGCAAACAACACCTGTCGGATTATTTTTCTAAAAGAGTTAATGTCTTCATAAGCAAAACAAGCTACAAAAACCTGCCGGGGATCAGTGATCACCGAAAAGTTCCAGCACCAGGTTTCAAACGGGTCTTTGTTTTTCATGAATTTGTTTTTTAAGGTAAAATGTTATCGAACGCAACCCCTCAACTGCACAGTCATTTCGAACCCGACGCCGGCCCGCCCGGGCGACGGTCGGACGGGGAGGGTGAGAAATCTCGTTGTTTAAAAATGAGATTCCTCCCTTCTCTTCGTTGCGGTCGGAATGACGGTGAAAAAGGTTACTCCGAACTGCCCAGCGGCTTTGCCACTCCCGGAAAAGCCGTAATAATTTCCCCGGAGGCATCCGTAATAACGGTAACCATGCTAACCACGCGGCCCGTGATATCATATCCCACAGGCGTGTCCGCATCCCATACGCGTTGCAGCAGGGTACTATCAGGTAACGGCTCGGGCTGCTGTTGGTAAGCATCCCTGATGGCGGCTACAATAGCCGGTATGGAAATAGTAAACTTACTGGCCAGCGGGTGACGGGGTACTTTGTAATAATGACGCTCTAAAATATGCGCCAGAGTGGTAGCGCTTAGGTACCAGCTTTTACGCAACAGGCGTTTACGGTTTTTAACCGGTAGTTGCCAGATAAGCCCTTCCTGCAACTGTAGCAGCCAGGTTTGCGTATCTGCCAGTAAAAACAATACTTGCAGCCATTGCGGCTCATTAAAGGTGGTGTTTTGCTCAGGTGTAGTAACGGCGTTCATAACAAATAGGTTTTTAGATGAACACCCGCACAAAAAAAGCGTGGTGCTCAACTTACCGCTCTGAGGTACTGGCATACCCTGCAACGGATAAGAGAGCCCACGCCTAGGTCGTGAGCTATTCTACTTATCATCTCGTTGCAAAAGAAAAGTGCCAGTTTTCAGAGCGAGACTCAAAGCGAATGCTTCAAATAATTTTATGAAGTAATCGCAAAAATATTATTCAGCACAAATATACGGCAATTTTGTTATTTGCGGACAGGTGTCCGCTTTATTTTTTTCCACAACGTCTTTATTTGTCAAATGCAAGACTCGTACAATATTATATGCGACTTCATTACAAGGGAATGGATTGGCACAAGTGAAGAGTCTATGCGCGCATTTGCAACCAGTCATGATATTGATGAAAAAACCGTAAGGCGAATAAAAAACTGGAAGATTGCCTCCTATAAAATCACGATTTATACGTTAGAAAAAATTTGCACCGCAAGAGATTTAACGCTTGAGGAGTTTTTTAGGTTGATTAAGCGATAAGCTTTAATGCTTTTCATTATTAAAGATTCTATCATTCCTCAATAATAGGGATCGTTCCGATCCCAATAGTTTTATCACCTGTATTTATTATGGCCTACCTATTGCCAATACGATGTTAGCGGTTCGGCTTTTTAGTTTCGTATTCTTCTTTTTCAATTTTATACCAATTATGTTCAATCCCGTCAAGGTCAAATTTTTCAATAAAGTTTAGTCCAATTTTTTTCAAAATTTTATTTGAACCATCATTTTCACAGTCAGCCATTGCATAAACCTGGTCTGCTTTGAGTTGTTCAAAAGCATACTTCAATGATGCAGTTGCTGTTTCTGTTGCAATACCTTGTCCCCAATATTTCTTTATCAATCTATAACCTAGGTCATAATAATTCTTGTGATTGTTTGTCGACTCTGTAACAAGTTTTAGACCTGCCCAACCAATAAAAGCATTAGTTTTTTTGTCAACGATTGCCCAGCGTCCAATTCCATTGTCAATATACTGTTGTCGAATAAAATTTATTACATTAACTATTTGTTCTCTGTTCGTCACAGGTTTGTTTCCTAAATATCTGTGAACTTCTGGGTCTGAGTCAAGTTCAAACATTCCGTCAATATCAGCCGGAAGTATTTCTCTTAAAATCAGTCGTTCGGTTTCTATAAATATTTTCATTTCAATTTTGCCTGTCATATTAATGGGGTGCAAATTTTATACAAACTATCATATCGCCCATAAGGGTTCGCTTTCCCAATTTGGTTTAAAGCCCAAAGCATTTGAGTCTACCGATGGATACTTCTTTAGCAACTCTTGCAATTTTCTGGAAAACGAATTTTCAGGGGCTATTATATTTAACAAATAGCGCATAATACAGAAATGAAGATATAGTTTTTGCGTGTCTTTTGGTACATCATTGACCCATAAATACGGCGGCTTTGACAAAAGCTTTGGAGTGCCAGGCAGGTTTTTATTCCATAGCCGGCTATGATGTGCACAGTAGTTACGTATTTGTGCAATGGATTGCAGCCAGCTCGGTAAGTAAGTGTGGTTGACCGCACCAAGTTCTATAGCAATAGTATCTTTGGATTTAACCGTATTGTTTAAATTTCCGTACAATTTGGATAAAGAGCCAAAACTGGTTAGCTCTAATGTTTTCCATGATGGCGGAAAACGCAGATCTTCTTTATATTTCTTTTTGTGCTCCTTTATAAATGTATCTTTAGAGCGGCTCACTTCTTCCTCGATTGAAGATAAAGTTTCGATTAATGCAGAAGTGTCATTGAAGATTGCCGTATTTTGAAACCACCATGGATCAAATTCGTGCGACAAATGATAAATTAATTTGGTACGTAAGCTTATTTCAATTTTTTCAATAACATCAAATAATAAAAGTCTTAACTCTCTGTCAAAATTATAGAGGTGTACAGCATCCTCAAAACGGCTATTGGGTTTAAATAAATGCTGTTCTTTATCAGTTTGCATAGACCACCAATAACCAGCAAGCCTGTAGTAGCTAACCTGCGAAAGGTAATGTGTGGCCAATGCCTCATCTTCAATTTGCAAACCGCGTTGCTTCAGTTGCTCTATTTGAGCGCTTATCGTATAGGGTTGTTTGGTGTATAACATTGGATAGCATTCATAAAAAAAACCGCACAAGTAGTCACAAAGTAATACCTCTACGGAGTTGTAAATATTTTTTCTTAAAAAGCAAAAGACTCGCCCTGGTACGCTGTTCTGTGGGTAGCGTGGCGAGTACTGTTGCCACAAAGGTACTATTTTTTACACAATAAGTAGCATTTTCCTAGAAATCGTTGGGCTGGTTGTCGGATTTCAGGCGTTCGGCGGCAGTTGTTCGGTATTTCCGAATAACTGAATCTTCATCCAATTCGCCGGTCTTAAAAAGATCTGTCAGATGCTCGCTAATAGACGATTTAGATTTTTGATACAATGTGCACATCTGCCCTTGTGAAAGCTAAACATCTTCACTCTCAAGTCTTACTTCAATCCTTGTGTCTCCACCCTCTGTTTGGTAAATTAAAATTTCACTTTCCATAGGTTAGTTATTTATTGTGCTCCAATAAGCTCTTTTTTAACGATTTTCCTAATCCTATTAATAAACAATGTAGTGTCGCCCCAGTCCTACAAGTCACACCCCAATGATACAGCAATGCTACTTTTTATTTCTGTGCTGTAACCGCGCGTGTAGCATTCGTTCGCGCAAACCACCCTCTTTAATAAAGGCCTTTTCTAATGATATTATTTGCTGCCCAAGCAAATAAATGTTAACCTTGGATAGGCTCCGCAATACATTACCGCTAATCTCCGGATCCTCATGCTCTATGGCTTTTTTAAAAGTATCATAGGTGGCGTTGGGCGTTTTGTTAAGCTCATTAAATCGCAGCGAAAGGCGATGATTACGATCCCATTTCGTTAGTTTGTTTGTGCGCAAAAAATCCTCGTAATCTATCAATAATTCTTCCAGGGACGCGCGGGCAACATTGGTTAGCTTTATTTCTGTTTCTTTTGTAGTAGCGGAGGCGATACTTGCTTCAGCAATATTTTGTTTTCCTGAGCGGGCCGCTTGTATCATTTGTTCTTTAGTACGGTCATATTTGCTAAAGTAACGATTACAAAAGAATACCGTTCCATCGTAGATGATTTCAGCTTTCTGAAAAGTGATCAGGTTTCTATAGCCGCCGTGCGCGGGAATAAACCCTTCTAAGTGTTTTTCGTTAGCATCCATAAAAAATGGTTTGCTTAAAGTTACATTATTTTAGGAAATGAAAATTTGGGGTAAAAACTAATTTGTAATAGCACGATGCGCTATGGTTGTTAGCTGGCTTTTGCGGTGCGGCATGTCGCACCAGTCCCCTGAGTCCCACAATCTAATGAGACAAGTGGGACTTGTGGGACGAGCAACTTACCCCAGCCGCCCCATATTCAGGTGCCCACGAGTGCGACGCAAGCAAAGCCGATAGTAGTACAAAAGCCGGCAACCCAATAATCGTATTTATTTGAATTGCGTAACTTCGCCTCATGAACAAAACAGAAACAGTCACCGATTTTTATAAACGCATCAACCGCAATACTCCGCAACTTTCCCTGCATAATGTGGGTTTGGGCCTGGGGCATTTTAATATTTTTACGAGGGATCATTGTTCCCTGGTAACGAATTATACGCGGCGCGATTTTTATAAGGTATCTTATATCATCGGCACCGGCAAACTGCATTATGCCAATGAATGGATCTATATCGACCGCCCGGCATTAATGTTTTCTAACCCCATGATTCCTTATTCCTGGGAGGCGGAATCTACCGTGCAAAAAGGATGGTTTTGCCTGTTTACGGAAGATTTTATTTTGCCCGATAAACGAACGTCCAGCCTGCAGGATACGCCGCTTTTTAAAACCGGTGCGCGCCCGGTTTATTTCTTAAATGAGGAGCAGCAACAGGAAATTAGCGCCATCTTTCGCAAGATGGAGCAGGAAATGCAGTCGGACTATGTGCATAAATTCAGCATGCTGCGCAATTACCTGCACCTCGTCATTCACGAGGCGATGAAATGGTGCGCGGCCGATAAATTTGAACAGCAGGCGAATGCCGGCGCGCGCATTACCAACCTGTTCCTGGAGCTGCTGGAACGGCAGTTTCCTATTGATGAACCGGATCGCACCGTGCAGTTACGGGCACCACAGGATTATGCGCATCAGTTGTCGGTGCACGTGAACCACCTGAACCGCTCGGTAAAAGAAGCTACGGGTAAAACGACTTCAACGCTTATTTCTGATCGTATTTTAAAAGAAGCACAGGCGCTGCTGGTGCATTCAGATTGGAATGTTTCGGAAATAGCCTACAGCCTTGGGTTTGAGTACCCGGCCCATTTTACTAATTTTTATAAGAAAAAAACCGGACAAAGCCCCGCTGCACTTCGAAAATCAATTGTTTGATTTTTGTAAGTATTGGTTTGGCCGGGGTAACTCTAAAACGGAAACATTGGTCTATTTTTGCTGTGCAAATGAAGGAACAAATGCAAGCAGACACCATTACAGGAATACAAATGACAGGAGTAAAGCGGTTAGCAACAGGAAATAAAAAAGCGGCTACCATCATCGCCTTTTTGCTGATCCCCTTATCGGGGTTGATCACGGATATTTATATCCCTTCCATGCCGCACATGGCGCAGGACCTGCATCAGTCGCAGGCCAGCATCCAGTTGACTTTATCGCTTTTTTTAATCAGCTATGGGCTTTCACAATTTATTACGGGCAGTCTTATTGATAGCTTCGGACGGTTTCGGCTCACGCTTTTTTCACTGGCTGTATTTATTATAAGTAACCTTGTTATTGTTTCCACGCATCAGATCGAATGGATCTATGCAATGCGGGTGGTACAGGGGATCACCGCCGGTTTTATTATAGTCGCCAAGCGCGCTTTTTTTGTAGACGTGTATAAGGGGGCCGAGCGCAAACACTATCTCAGCCTGATGTCGATTGTATGGTCGGCGGCGCCGGTGATGGCGCCTTTTATTGGCGGCTATCTGCAACAGTTTTTTAACTGGCAGGCAAATTTTTATATGCTGGCGGTGTATGCCGCGGCTATGCTGGTGCTCGAATGGGTGTTTGCCGGCGAAACGGTGCCGGAATACCGCCCCTTCCGGTTGTCTGCAATGTTGCGGGATTATAAGATTATGCTTAAGGATCGCATGTTTGTTTGCGGTTTGTTGATTTCCGGACTTTGCTATGGCACCACGATGGTCTTTGGCCTTTCCGGCGCTTTTATTATCGAACATGAAATGCAGTATTCTTCAGTAGTGGCGGGCTATAGCGCTTTGTTTATGGGCCTTGCCTGGATGGCCGGGGGCTTTATCGGCAAAGCCAGTCTGCATAAGGCTTTCCTCCCAAAGATCCGGCTGAGCAACGCCATTCAGATCGCCATTACCATTGCCATGGTCGCATCCGCTTTTCTGTTGCACAATCTGTACTCGTTGTTATTTTTTGCTTTCTTTATCCACGTTTGCGTGGGGCTCATTTTCAATAATTATTTCGCGTATTGTTTGGGCGCCTTTCCTCAAATGGCCGGGCTCACCAGCGGACTTACAGGCGGCTCCACTTATATTATTACCGCGGTGGCAAGTTATACGGTGGTGGGCGTTCTGCATCCCCGCTCGCAGGAGGGTATCGGCTATGCGTACCTGGTGATGGGCATCCTGGCGTTTTTTATTTTACAATTTTTACTAAAGCGGCATTTGGAGCGGCAATAGTTTTTTGATTTTTTTTATTGGGTCGGCTGCAGTACTACTATCAGCAATCTTGCGTCGCACTCTTGTGCTGTGGTGCAAGAGGGCGGCAGCAAATAGTCAATAGTGAATAGGTCGTTGTTCATGACTGTAATTCATGGACTATCGACCATGGACTATGGACAACACATGCAACATCTTTAAACTGAAAAAATAAATCTTATGCAATACAGAACACTTGGAAAAACAGGAGAACAATTATCCGCCATCGGTCTGGGCTGCATGGGCATGAGCTTTGCCTATGGCCCTACAGATGATGCGGAAAGCATTGCCACTTTACACAAAGCCTTAGACCTGGGCATTAACTTTTGGGACACAGCAGATATGTATGCTAACGGCGCCAACGAAGAGCTGATTTCAAAAGTGCTGGTGCCCAACCGGGATAAGGTTTTTATCGCCACCAAATTTGGCTTCCGGTTCAGGGACGGGATTGCGGGCTCTAGCACCAGCCCCGGGACTTATTTTGATGGCCGGCCGGAATGGCTGAAACAGGCCGTGGACAGGAGTTTGCAGCGTCTTAAAATTGATACAATTGATCTGTACTATGCGCACCGCATCGATCCCAATGTGCAGGTGGAGGAAATGGTGGGCGCCATGGCCGATCTCGTGAAGCAGGGGAAAGTGCGCTACCTGGGCCTGAGCGAGGCCTCTGCTGCCTCTATTCGTAAAGCTCATGCGGTACACCCCATTGCTGCCCTGCAAAGTGAATATTCTTTATTGAGCCGGGATATAGAAGGTGAAATACTGGATACAGTGCGGGAGCTGGGTATTGCATTAGTGCCTTACTCTCCGTTAGCGCGCGGACTGGTTACGAACACACTTAATACACAAGCACTAGCGGCGGATGATTTCAGGCGCACCTTACCACGCTACCAACAGGAGGCTGCTGAAAATAACAACCAATTGGTAAACGGCTTTGCAGCCCTGGCAAAAGATAAACAATGTACGCCGGCACAGCTGGCATTGGCCTGGGTGCTGGCGCAAGGCAATGATATTATTCCCATTCCTGGTACCAAAAAAAGAAAATACCTGGAAGAGAACGCCGCCGCAGTGGACCTGGCATTGACGCAAACCGATCTGGATGCTATCGAGGCACTGCTTAAAAAATATCCTAATACCGGCGCCCGTTATAGCGAGGGTTCTATGAAACTGGTGAATCGGTAAATGATAGCGGGTGAAAAGTGAGAAAAGAAATAAAGTGTATTTTTGTAACAAATTTATTACGAGATGGGAATGGTATATGCTAACATTGAATTGATAAATGAAGACGACCGTGGTTTGGCGAGGCGCAATATAATCGGGCAGGAAGAAATAAAAAGTTTGCGCTTGTCCATGTTGGTGGATTCCGGGGCCTATATGATGGCTATTAATGAAACCATACAGTCTCAACTGGAATTGCCTTTAGTAGATAAGCGCAAAGTGCAAACGGCCGACAGCCGGGTTGTAGAATATGATGTAGTCGGCCCCATATTTGTAAAATTTGCCAACAGAACCGCTACCTGCAACGCCTTTGTATTGCCGGGAGACAGCGAGCCTTTATTGGGCGCTATACCAATGGAGGAAATGGATGTTTTAATTCACCCACAGCGACAGGAATTAATAGTAAATCCTGAACATCCCAATTATGCTGTATTAAAAATGAAATAGCCCCCGCCGCTTATCCCTTTTTGTGCTCAAAACGCGCAAAACAGGAGTTATTTTGCTATTTTCACAGGCTTAAAATTTGTAATATGAAGAAGATCAGCCTGTTGGCAATTGCGGCTATCGTGTCGTTCAGTGCTTTTGCTCAATCCAAATACAGTAACACCGAGGCTTTCGCACCTTTTTTTTATCCTTCGGCTGGAAATGAGTACCGGAGTGCTTCCGGCGAACCGGGACCTAAATACTGGCAAAATCGGGCGGACTATAACATCACCAGCAAACTGGATACCACAAACCATACCGTTACAGCAAAGGTGGAAATTATGTACACCAATAATAGCCCGGATAACCTGAAGTTTTTATGGCTGCAAACGGATCAGAACATCTATCGTAAAGATTCTCGCGCCACGGCCACTACAACCGCTGCCGGTGGTCGCTGGGCTAATGCAACGTTTACTGATGGTGACGTAATTACGGCTATGTCGGTAGAAGAGAACGGGAAGAAATATACTCCACAGTATAATACAGCCGACACCCGCACTCAGGTTTGGCTGGCCAATGCCTTAAAGTCAAACGGAGGGAAATTAAAATTAACCATTGAATATTCCTTTAAAGTTCCTGAATATGGGAGCGACCGTATGGGGCGGTTGAATACAAAGAATGGATGGATCTATGAGATCGCACAATGGTTTCCCCGCATGGCGGTGTATGATGATGTGCAGGGCTGGAACCTGTTGCCCTATTTAGGTCAGGGTGAATTTTATCTCGAATATGGCGACATTAATTTTAATGTAACCGCACCTGCAAATATGATCATTGTCGGGTCTGGCGAATTATTGAACCCTGCAGAATGTTTTACTGCCGAAGAAGCAAAACGATACGCAGAAGCGAAGAACAGTGATAAAACGGTGATGATTCGCAGTGCGGAGGAAATTAATAAGGGCGGCATCAGCGCAAAAAAAGGCACTACCACCTGGCGGTTTAAAATATTGAATGCGCGGGATGTGGCCTGGGGCGCTTCAAACGCATTTGTATTGGACGGCGCCAAAATTAATTTACCCAGCGGAAAAAAATCATTGGCCTTAAGTGCCTACCCTGTTGAAAGTATGAGCGCCAACGGCTGGCAGCGCAGCACCGAAATGGTGAAAGGGGCGATCGAATTTTATTCAAAAGCATTGTTTGAATTTCCTTATCCGGCCGCTACAAACGTTGCGGGTATTGTTGGCGGAATGGAATACCCCGGCATTGTCTTTTGCAGCTACAAATCAACCGGGACGGATCTTTGGGGTGTAACCGATCATGAGTTCGGACATACCTGGTTCCCGATGATCGTGGGCAGCAATGAACGTAAATATGCCTGGATGGATGAAGGCTTTAATACCTATATTAATGATCTGTCCACGGCCAATTTCCATAACGGCGAATTTAAAGAGCAGAGCTTTTTTGGTGATCCCACCGGTGAGCAAATGGTGCACACGGTCTTTAATGATAAAATGGATGTACTGTTAACAGAGCCAGATGTGATCCAGCAACCCAATCTTGGGGTGGCGGCTTATTTAAAGCCTTCCTTAATGTTGCACGCTTTGCGTAACACCGTTTTGGGTGAAAAGCGCTTTGATGCTGCGTTTCGTGAATATATCAACCGCTGGGCGTTTAAACATCCTACTCCCTGGGATTTCTTCCGCACGATGGAAAATGTAGGCGGCGAAGATTTGTCCTGGTTCTGGCGTGGCTGGGTGTTTAATAACTGGAAGATTGATCAGGCAGTACAAAGTGTAAAATACAAAAACGGCGTGCCCGCAAACGGCGCTACCATCACTATTGAGAATCTGCAACAGATGCCGATGCCCGTTACTGTTTTGGTAAAGGAAAGCAATGGCAATAAGCAAACTGTAACGCTCCCGGTTGAAATATGGCAGCGGGGCAGCACCTATCACTTTGATGTATCCACTACCAACCCGATCAGCGAAGTAACCATTGACCCCGATAAAAAAATGTACGATTGGGATCGCTCTAATAATACCTGGACAGGAAAATAAAGATACCCTAACAAATTAAAAAGGCCAGTAATGATTGCTGGTCTTTTTTGTTGCCCCAACGACAGTGCAAGGGGCAGCGGTCTTGCGTCGCACACGTCAGCACCTCAATAAAGGGCAGCTGCTTTAAATCCCCATGTCGCCCAAGTCCCATTTGTCCCACCAATAATGAAAGAATGCTTCTTGCTTTAATCAATCCTAATATCATACTTATCCAGCAACCCACTTACCGCCGGAAAAGAAAAAGCCGCTTTTTTGATCTTGTTTAGTTCCGGGTCAATTGAATAATTAAAAGCCGTACGTAGGTCGGCTTTCTCCAGGTTGGTATTTTCAAATTTGGCGTGCAGGAAATCGCAACCGTTAAAAACAATGCCACTGCAATTTGCATCGGTAAAATCCGCTTCATGAAAAATACAATTAGTAAAGCTGGCATTTTTTAGGGTTACACCGTAAAAAGAACAAAGCGTCAATGCGCAACCCTGGAATTTAGGTGTGAATAAAAAAGTATTGGCATCATCAAAGTGCAGCCCCAGCATTTTGCAATTGCTGAAAATAGTTTCCTGAAAACTGGTCTTTATAATAACAGCCCCGCTTAAATTACAATTCTCAAACCGGCAGTCAATAAAATTGGTATTGGAGAGGTTGGCTTTCGAAAGCTCACAATTCTTAAAACTGCAGCCTTCATAATCACCGGTTTTAATAAAATCCTGTTGCTCAAAAATTTCATCTTCGAAGTAAGTGCTCATTTTTTTGGCAAAGGTAGTTTTTTGAACGTCATCCGATAACTATCGGATCCGACACCTGCGAAGCTGGCGAGGAATCTCGTTCTTAAGACAATGACCTGCACATTATTTTTAAAACTTTTATGGAAAAATATGATAGCCGTATCTAATAGGTAAACATACCAGCTATGAACAGCGTAGAAACGGTTGCACAGCCAATAAGCAGCAAACGCAGTATTAGAAAGACTTTTAGCGGTCCGAACCTGAGAATAGATATGACGCCAATGGTAGATTTAGGTTTCCTGCTGATCACATTCTTTATTTATACATCAACCATGAGCGAGCCGGCTACAACAGATCTGTTTATGCCAAAAGACGGACCACCTATCAATACTGCTGCTTCCGGTGCTTTTACCATTCTTGTTGGAGATAATGGGGCCGTTGCTTACTATGAAGAAATCTTGAAGCCGGATGCATCTAACCTG
The DNA here is from genome assembly GCA_017744795.1 of Niabella sp. GTDB lineage: Bacteria > Bacteroidota > Bacteroidia > Chitinophagales > Chitinophagaceae > Niabella. The sequence goes on from JAGIAQ010000022.1 coordinate 40,282, forward strand.
CATCGCGGCTCACTTACGGAGTTGCGCGGTGCGCTGATCCGAAAGAAAAAAGAAGTCATGGCAGCCTATGTTAGGGATGCAGCCTGCGAAGCAAAAGCGGTGGCAGAAAAGCGATCGCCGGAAGATTGCAGACAAAGTAAATTAATGATCCTGATCAAACCCGGTAAAAACGCCAACTATAAAACAATTGTAAATGTGCTGGATGAAATGACGATTAACCGGATCGCACGATATGCTTTGGTAGCGCCTGCTGCGGATGAAACAAAACTAATTCCCTAAATAAATTTTCGCACTTGTTTCCTGGATTCTGAAAACCGTTTTTCAGAAAACGGATCCTCCATGCCTTTTAATAATTAAAAAATATCAATTATGGAACAAACAAAGATCCTTTCTTCCAGTCTGCTGGATATTCTTTTTGACGGAAGAAATAAAGCCTACGGCGCGTATGAGCTACGGGCTACTTACCCTAAACGCCTGCTGAAAGCACTGCTTGCAACGGGTGTATTATTGGGGGTGGCTGTGGGCGCTACTTTAATAAAGCCCGCGGAGACAAAGATTACCGCCCGACCTATTATTAGCCCGGATATTACCATTGAAAAAATTGACGAGCCTAAAAAAGTGGAGCCACCACCAGCGCTTCCGAAACTGGCCGAGCCCAAAAAGATCGAGACGAAGATATTTGTGATTCCAAAAATTACACAGGATAAACTGGTTACAGATCCTCCCCCTACACAAACGGAACTGGTGGATGTAAAAATTGGAACGGAGAATATTAAAGGCGATAAAATTGGAAATATGGTAATATCCCCTGCTGGAGATTTGGATGGAGGCAGAGGTGTTGTTGATACAAAACCAAAGGAAAAAGAGGTGGACCAGTTTGTACGCATTGAGAAAGAGGCGGAATACCCCGGGGACTGGCAACGCTATTTATCTACCAATCTGCGCGCGGACGGAGCGGTTGACAACGGCGCTACTCCCGGAAATTACCAGGTGATCGTGCAGTTTGTAGTTGCTGCAGACGGAACGGTGAGCGATATCAAAGTATTGAAAGATCCCGGCTTTGGAATGGGTGATGAAGCAATCCGTGTGATCAAAAAATCAGGGAAATGGAAACCGGCTATTCAGAATGGTTATCCGGTAAAAGCCTATCGGAAACAGCCGATTACTTTCCAGGTTTTGGAGCAATAATAACACAAACCTATAAGGTCTTGCAAGACCTTATAGGTTTGTGCTCTGTTTGTCGTAATTTTGCAGCCTAAAAGCAAATAAATGACGTTACACAAAGAAGGGAAAGCTACTATCGCGATCGGAACGGTTCTTTTTTTGATTCTGAGTTTTGTGCTGTATTATTTCCTGTTTCAGCAAGTACCGGTAATTTTCTGGATATTAGAACTGGCGCTGCTTGTGGTGTACGGACTGATCATTTCCTTTTTTCGCATTCCCGCACGGCATTATACGGTTGATGCAAATGCAGTTATAGCGCCCTGTGATGGTAAAGTGGTGGTTATCGAAGAAGTGGAAGCGGATGAATATTTTAAAGACCGGCGCATCCAGGTATCTATTTTTATGAGCCCGCTCAATGTGCATGTAAACCGCAATCCGGTTGATGGAGAAATTGTGTATGATCAATATCATAAGGGAAAATACCTGGTGGCCTGGCATCCGAAATCGTCTACAGAAAATGAACGGCATTCTAATGTATACCGGCATGCAGGCGGTAAGGAAGTGCTGACTAAGCAAATTGCAGGCGCCCTGGCCAAACGGATTGTGAATTACAATAAAGTTGGGGCTACCGTAAAACAAAATGAAGAAATGGGGTTTATTAAGTTTGGATCAAGAGTGGATCTGTTATTACCATTAGATGCGCAGATTAATGTTAAAATCGGCGATGTCGCCGTTGGAGGTGTTACCGTAATTGCACGGTGGTAAGCTCTTTTAATTTGAAAAAAATACGAACCCGGTTAACGCCGGGTTTTTTTATTTAGGGCGTGTTAAAGATTGGCGGCATTCTGCATTAGTCATCGCAATTTAATTCGTGTATCCTGTACAACTAAATCGTCTAAACTAATTTTAAACCCTGTCCGTACCGGCACGGGCGGGCACATAGATACAGTAGAAATCACAGCATTTAAGGCAACATAGATTCCGCCTTCGGCGGGATCTGGCTAATGTGCTTTTATGTTCCCTGCTATCTATAAAATCCTATGTGTCTAGTGGTTAAACAATTTCGTTGTATCCTTAAATCATGTTGCAACGCAGAATGATGGAATTCGTGGCGGATGTAAATGAATCTATAGTAATTTATATTATATAGATTTTATCTATGACCTATAGAAACTATCACTTGTACTGCCTTTTATTTTGTGGTAGCTTTGCGGCGCAATAAGCAATATAAATCTCAATTATAAAATAAAAAATAAAGTGTTATGGCATTAGTAGGAAAGAAGTTCCCCAGTGTAGCAATTGATGCGATGTCCGATATGGGCGACAATTTAAAGATTGATGTGTACAAAGAGGCGGTAGAAAACAAAAAGAAAGTGTTGCTGTTCTGGTATCCAAAGGATTTTACCTTTGTTTGCCCTACAGAATTACATGCATTTCAAGAGGCGATCCAGGAATTTGAAAAACGCAACACACTTGTTATAGGTGCTTCCTGCGATACCGCAGAAGTGCATTTTGCATGGCTGAACACTCCCAAAGATAATGGCGGTATTGAGGGTGTTACTTATCCGATCCTTGCAGATACGCACCGCTATCTTGCTGGTGAATTAGGTATCCTGGATGCAGATTATTCAATAGACGAAGCAACAGACGAAGTAAAGCTCAGCGGATCCAATGTAAGCTACCGTGCTACCTACCTGATCGATGAAGATGGCAAGGTGTTTCATGAAAGCGTGAACGATATGCCTCTTGGCCGGAATGTACAGGAGTACCTGCGTTTGATCGATGCCTATACCCATGTGCAGCAACATGGTGAAGTGTGCCCTGCAAACTGGGAAGAAGGTAAAAAAGCAATGAATGCCGATCGAGAAGGCGTTGCAGCTTATTTTAGTGAAAATTAAAAAAGAGAAAATGTATACAGAAATAAACGAAGATAATTTACGGCAGTTAGTTGCCGATAATCAAACGGTAATGGTACAATACGGTGCGGGCTGGTGC
>JAGIAQ010000230.1 GCA_017744795.1 Niabella sp.
GAGCGTTCAAATCCTTCGGCGATATTGTCCATAATTGAACCTGAAGCCGCGCGAAGAATCAGAAATATATAACGGAAATTTTTTTCGCCGAATTATATGAAAGCTACGATAAGCTTTCGGCGAATATAGCAGGCTTTATTGGCTATTTGAATAAAACTTCAATAAAAGGACAAAAATTTAAGGACCGGAATTAATTGGAAATATCAAATAAGAAATCAGAAATCTAAATTCTCATGCTCGCAAAAAGAATCATTCCCTGCCTCGACATCAAAGACGGGCGCACGGTAAAGGGAACCAACTTTGTACAGTTACGGGACGCCGGCGATCCGGTAGAACTGGCCATGCGTTATAGTAAAGAAGGGGCCGACGAACTGGTGTTCCTGGATATTACGGCTACAGTGGACAAAAGAAAAACTTTAGCCGAACTGGTGCGCAAGATCGCCACGCATATCAATATTCCGTTTACCGTAGGCGGTGGTATCAACTCGGTGAGCGACGTATCGGTGCTCATGGAAAACGGCGCCGACAAAATATCCGTCAACACTTCGGCGGTAAAAAACCCACAATTGGTAGGCGAACTGGCGAAAAACTTTGGCAGCCAGTGTGTGGTAGTTGCCATCGACATCAAATTGTTTGACGGCGTTTGGAAAGTGGTAACACATGGGGGCAGAAACGCTACCGATCGGGTGGCAACCGACTGGGCTCAACAAGTAACCGACCTCGGCGCTGGAGAAATTCTGCTCACCTCCATGGAAAATGATGGCACCAAAAACGGATTCGCAATCGACATTACCCGCACCATCAGCGAAGCCCTTCCCATCCCTGTAATTGCTTCCGGCGGGGCGGGTGCTATGACGCATTTTAAAGACGTATTTGAGCAGGGTGCGGCCGATGCAGCGCTGGCCGCCAGTATCTTCCACTTCAGGGAGATTGAGATCAGCGCCTTAAAAAATTATTTACAAGAAAACAATATTCCGGTTAGACTGTAATTTATTTGATATAGACTTGTTTAGACATTTAAATTTAACCACATAGATACATAGGATATATAGATATCAGGGAACATAAAAACACATTAGCTATGTTCCCCGCCGCGGCGGGGAATCTATGCAGCCTTAAAAGCTATGATTTCTACTGTAACTATGTGGTTAAAAATTAATTTAAACAACTTCATTGTAATATTGCGTCAAATTTCAGACCTTAAATAGCAAAACATGATCGATTTTTCAAAATATTCAGATGGGCTGGCTCCGGTAATTATACAGGATGTCGCCACACAACAGGTATTGATGCTGGGCTTTATGAATGCTGAAGCGTTGGAAAAAACAAAACAAGAAGGGAAAGTTACCTTTTTCAGCCGGAGCAAACAACGTCTCTGGACCAAAGGCGAAACTTCCAATAATTTCCTTCTGGTAAAAGAAATTCTTGAAGATTGCGATGCAGATACCTTACTTATTAAGGCCGAACCGCAGGGCCCTACCTGCCATACCGGCGATATCAGCTGTTTTGGAAAAGCTAACGATCATTTTTCACTGCAGGAATTGGAAAAAGTGATCCGTGACCGCAAGAACAATCCTACAGAAAAATCGTATACAGCTTCACTTTTCGCAAAGGGAATCAACAAAATAGCCCAAAAGGTTGGCGAAGAAGCCGTTGAGATCGTTATTGAGGCAAAAGACGACAATAAAGAACTATTCCTGGGCGAAGCTGCCGACCTCATGTTCCATTACCTGGTGTTGTTGCAGGCGAAGGGGTTTGAATTAAGCGACGTTTTGGAAGTGCTGGAAGCGCGGCATAAGAAATAGCCGATGGTTCATAGCCAATGGTCCATAGTTGTCGATGATTAGTGGTAGGTTAATGAGTAATATATGGCCCCGTGAGACGTCAGGCGATAAACGTGAGCGCTTCACTTTTTGACATTTCACGATTAACCCAACATGAGCCTTTAACGGGCAGTCTGGTATCCTCTATCTTTAAATTAAGTAAACATTAACAACCAAAAATGCCCTCAGGAATGGTTACCTTATCAAATTGAATGTACCAATAGTAAATTTGAGTATTGAAGAAACGATACCTATACCTGGTCATACTGGCGGGATTCTTTTTGTTGCCGGCTGCTTTTGAA
>JAGIAQ010000231.1 GCA_017744795.1 Niabella sp.
GCTAACACTTGACGAGATCTTACGAAAAGATCTGAACGAGCATACCGGTAATTACCTGGCCAAACGGCGGGCTTTAAAACTTTCCGATACCGCCACCAAGATCCCGTTTGTACCAGTAAAGGCGGCAGCCGGTTATCTGAATGGTTATGCGGATCATGAATTTATTGACGAGCTGAACACTTTTACCCTCCCAATGGTTAGCGGTGGCAATTACCGTGCATTTGAGATCATTGGGGATTCGATGCTGCCAACACCCAGCGGTTCTATTATCGTAGGTGAAAAAGTGGAAGGTCTTGAAAGTGTGAAAAATAATACTGCCTGTATCGTAGTTTCCAAAAACGACGGTATTGTTTATAAGCGCATTCAAAAGAATGGAAAAACAAAAAATAAATTAATGTTGCTGAGCGACAATCCGACATTTCAGCCGTACTCAATCTTTTCTGAGGATGTATTGGAAATGTGGGAAGCGCAGTTCATCATTTCAAAAACCAACACCACTCAAAGCTGGAATGTGGGGCAATTGGTGAATATTGTTGCCGACCTGCAACAGGAAGTGGCGGGAATGAAGAAAAAAATGAACTAATATTTTGCTAATTGCAAAGCAGCATACAGTATCAGGAGCCTTTAACAGTCAATATCGGCACGCCAGTCCCCGTCCAAATGTACCACGGGGACACGAGCAGGCAAAGATCCAAGCTGACAGTTGCTGGCATCCGTTCCGGCGGACGATAAAGCTGCGTTGCTTCCCTGTAATTTTTGGCTTTTCACGATTGACTTAACAACCGGTTTTGTAAAGTTGTAACAGGGGCCTTAATAATCACCCCTGCTTATTTTCTTGCGATTGTCTTTCAGTAACGCTTGCCTCTTTTTGATATTCAACCGGTTTTCTATAGCCCCTTTTGAGGTTTTTGTGGCGATGCGGGCTTTCTTTTTATGAAGGGTGCCCATTATCAGCGCCTCAATCTTACGGCTGGCATCTGCCTTGTTTTCCATTTGGGTGCGAAATGCCTGGGATTTTACCTGCAAATATCCGTCTGAAGTTATTTTTTTACTCAGCTTCTCCCCTATTGCCAATTTTTGTTCCTCGCCTAGTAATAGAGAATTATTTATGTGAAAGGAAGCGATCACTGCTGTTTCCACTTTGTTGACGTTCTGCCCGCCTTTGCCGCCGCTCCGGGTGGTTTTAAATACTATCTCCCTGGAAAGATCCATAATCATTATTTGGAAATAAAACTACTCAATATTCCCATATCGCTAAATTTGAACAATAGTTTTTGTGAAATTTCTTAAACTAACTATTAACCACATAGACACATAGAATGTCTGCAACGTTAGATGTTTTTAATAGATACTGATAGTACAACATAGATTTTCATCAAAGATGAAAATCTATGGGCAACTTTTCCTCTACCTATGCAAAAACTATGTATCTATGTGGTGAAATATAAAAAGCTTAAACAAGTTTTGTTTATGAAGGCGGTGATACAAAGAGTACTGGAGGCAAGCGTTACTATAAATGGCACTGTTTTTTCGTCTATAGATAGTGGCTTACTCGTGTTGCTGGGTATTGAAGATGCGGACACAGAAGCTGATATTCAATGGCTGAGTCAGAAAATCACACAACTCCGCATTTTTGATGACGAATGCGGGGTAATGAATCTTTCCTTAAAAGATGTAGCGGGAGAATTGCTGCTGGTCAGCCAGTTTACTCTGCATGCTTCTACAAAAAAAGGCAACCGGCCGTCTTATATAAAAGCCAGCAAGCCGGATGTGGCCGTTCCGTTGTATGAAAAAATGATCAGGCAATTGCAGCAAGATTTGGATAAGGAAATAAAAACCGGTGTATTCGGGGCCGATATGAAAGTACAGCTGATCAACAACGGGCCGGTAACAATTATTATCGATACAAAAAATAAAGAATAAGCGCATGACATTACAAACTGCACAGGAAGCTGTAGATCAATGGATCAAAACCGTAGGAGTTCGATATTTTTCCGAATTGACCAATATGGCTATTTTAACCGAAGAAATGGGCGAGCTTTCCCGGCATATGGCCCGCATCTATG
>JAGIAQ010000232.1 GCA_017744795.1 Niabella sp.
ATTGTAAACTGGAATATTGAATGGTTTGGATCCGCTGAATTTAAAGGGAATCTGGATCAGCAGGAGGCCAATGTGGGCAAGGTGCTTAAATACCTTGGTGCAGACTTGTTTGGGATCTGTGAAGTGGTGGATACCGCCCGATTTGGTCGTATGATCCGGCAATATCTTGGCGCTGAGTTTGCCTATGTAATTAGTCCTTATCCGGCAATAGAACAAAAGCTTGCCTTTGTTTATAATAAAAATATTTTCAGGAAGGCACAGGCGCGGCCGTTTATGGCATTGAGCGCCACGGCTTATTCCAGTTTTGCCTCCGGCAGATTTCCCTTTCTGTTTACGGCCGAGGTAACTGTTAATGATGCACGAAAAAAAGTGTCTTTTGTTTTGATACATGCAAAAGCGGATAAAGATATGAACGCCTATACAAAACGATTCAATGGGGCGGTTGAATTGAAAGATAGTATGGATACCTATTTGAAGAATGAGAACGGCATGATCCTGGGCGATTACAATGATAACCTGGCGGGCAGCATCAGCAGCGGGCAACCCTCACCGTATCAGAATTTTCTGAATGATGATATACACTATGTTGCGATAACCCTGCCTTTGAATACCGGAGGCTACCAGTCTACTATTAATTATGCGAACTCGGTAATTGATCAGCAGATCGTGTCCGGCGCATTAAAACAGTGGTATTTAAATCACTCTGCTAAAATTCGTACCGATGTTGCAATCGTAATCCCCGATTATACATCCAATACCACTTCAGATCATTATCCGGTTTCTTCAGTATATCGTATAACCAATTAGTGTTATTGAGCTGTAAAGATGCGTATGGCATTGTAAGACGTGCAATGATAAACGTGAAACCCTGATATTTATCGTTTGACGTTTCACGATTCATTCAATGCCGGTGTCAGCCTTAATACATTAGTTGATTATTTTCTTCAAAGTGGTATATAACGCTGATTTATAGTGTCTTCTCTATTGCATTAGGGGGGATATGGTTGAAAACAGGTACAAAGTGGAAGATTTTAACATCCTGTTGCTGCTGAATATTTTTGGCTTCCCTAAAAGGGGATGTACCTTTGCAGTAGTTCTTTACTGCATTTCTTCACCTTAAATTGTTTTAGTTATGACAACTTTACAACGTATTGAATACTGGGGTGAAACACACCATCCAAAATGGATGGATGTTGTGCGGATAGGCCTGGGCTTATTCCTGATTTTCAAGGGCGCTCAGTTTGCCCAGAATTATACCAGCCTGATGAGTCTGATGCCCGGTTGGATGTCTTTCGGCTCCTTTTCTGAACTTTTGATCGGCCATTATATCGTTGGCGCGCATATCCTGGGTGGCATCCTTCTTACCTTTGGATGGCTCACCCGTGCAGCCTGCGTGATGCAGTTGCCAATCCTGCTCGGCGCCGTTTTTTTTGCTCCTTCCTTCGGAAATGTAATGGAACCTTTTTCCAATCTTTTATTAGCCATTGTGGTACTGTTGCTACTGGTCTATTTTTTGATCGCCGGAAATGGGGCCTGGTCTATGGATGCAATCCATGCGGGTGATATGGAAAAATAACGATTACCTCAAATTACCAAGGTAATTACTCCGATAAAAATCGGGGGAATGGCTGTTTGCCGGTTCTGATTGCTTAATAAGCTGATTTTATCTGTCCCGCGGCAAAAAAATAATTTAACAAACCGGATTTTATTTTTTGTCTGATATTTCTCTAATTTTATGGAAGGGCATTATTATGCCTATGTCCTTTGTTTATTT
>JAGIAQ010000233.1 GCA_017744795.1 Niabella sp.
CCACCATACTGAGTTGTCAAAGACCAAAGTTAATTCGAAAATTGAAAGCAATTCACAACTCAGGCAAGAGTACTGATGAAATTATTAACGTTGTCAAAGACCAAAGTTAATTCGAAAATTGAAAGCAATTCACAACTGCGCGCACATCGGGATCATAAATCTTGTGTTGTCAAAGACCAAAGTTAATTCGAAAATTGAAAGCAATTCACAACAAACCAACGGCATTGGGCAAAAGCACTCTCGTTGTCAAAGACCAAAGTTAATTCGAAAATTGAAAGCAATTCACAACTTGAGCAGACTTCGAAAGAATAGATCCGTAGTTGTCAAAGACCAAAGTTAATTCGAAAATTGAAAGCAATTCACAACATTGATGTGGTAACTCCTAAAAATAATAAGTTGTCAAAGACCAAAGTTAATTCGAAAATTGAAAGCAATTCACAACGCATCGTTAAAGACTCCCTCCGGAAGGCGTGTTGTCAAAGACCAAAGTTAATTCGAAAATTGAAAGCAATTCACAACTCAGTTTTCAATTTGTCGCATGAAGTGAAAGTTGTCAAAGACCAAAGTTAATTCGAAAATTGAAAGCAATTCACAACACACGCGGAGGATACCGCATGTAGTATTAGTTGTCAAAGACCAAAGTTAATTCGAAAATTGAAAGCAATTCACAACTTCGTGGTAAAGGATCAATGATGGATGGTAGTTGTCAAAGACCAAAGTTAATTCGAAAATTGAAAGCAATTCACAACAAATTTTATTGTTATGGAAAATGTTGATTGTTGTCAAAGACCAAAGTTAATTCGAAAATTGAAAGCAATTCACAACAAAGGTATTGGAGCTATTTATACTGAAAAGGTTGTCAAAGACCAAAGTTAATTCGAAAATTGAAAGCAATTCACAACTAGCTGCTCCGCGAGGTCCCTTCGGGGTATGTTGTCGAAGACCAAAGTTAA
>JAGIAQ010000234.1 GCA_017744795.1 Niabella sp.
GTCTTCGACTGGACCGGCCAGTACGCGGCGCTGTGGTACGGCTGCATTGGACTGGCCCTGGCGGCGGCCGTGATGGTGATCGGCCTGAGCGACGAGCGGCCAGGCGAACGCGTGGCCTGATGCGCACGGCCCGAGCTTCTCGCGCTCGGGCCTGCGGCATCAGATCGGGAAGCTGATCCGAAGCTGCAGAAAGTTCTGCCCCGGGTTCGGGTGCCTGATACCTGCGTTGGAGAAGTGCTGGTAGCGAAGCGAGAACTCGATGCCTTTGGGGCCAAAGGGGCGAGCCCCGATGCCAAGGTGATCGCCAAAGTTGAACGTGGTGCTGAATCGTCGATCATTGCGCCGGTACAGCGGCGTGATGACATTGGCGCCGATGCCTGCTTCGAGGAACCAGGACCATGAGCTGCTGAACGTCGCGCGCAATGTCGGCGTGAAACCGATCTGCGTGTTCGTCGTGTGGGCAGGTCGTTGCCCGTCGATCCACCAGCGCCCGATCGACGCTTCGGTGTGGTAGCCCAGGTCGACTTCGCGCCACGGACTCCATGACTTGGCGCCCTGCCAAATGATCCCCAGATTCGTCGTGCGGATCTCATGCGCGGAGCCCGCCTGACCAAAGATGCGGTCCGGGACGACCAGCCAGACAATCAATCCAGCATCGAGCCAGATGCCCGGTCAAACGCCCAAACAGACGCTCGGCCAGACGCCAGGCGAGACATCGAGCGCGCAAGAGAGCTGGCTGGCCATCGTCCCGGACCGCATCTTTGGTCAGGCGGGCTCC
>JAGIAQ010000235.1 GCA_017744795.1 Niabella sp.
ATTTTTTCTTTTTTTAAGACAACGCTTCCATCTGATTCTCCATCCTATTATTATCTTTGACGTACATTTTTTATAAAATAAACAAAATGAGGTATTTAGTTTTCTTTTTGATAGCAATAGCGAGCGTTTTTCCCGGCTACAGCCAGGGCTTGCCTCCTTACAAACAATATCGCACCATCCCCGCAGTAAAATTATTAAACCCCGATAGCACCGGATACGAATTAAAAGCCAGGCTGCAAAAGAACAAACCGATAATGATCATGATATTCAGCCCGGAATGCGATCATTGCAAGCACGAAACAGAAGAAATGCTGAAAAACATCGATAAGTATAAAGATATTCAGATCGTGATGGCTACCCCCCTGCCGCTAAAGGAAATGACGGAATTCATGAAACATTATCAGCTGCAAAAGTATCCCAATATTATTGTAGGCCGTGACTATTCCTATACATTCCCCGTATACTATGATATCAAGAATCTTCCCTTCCATGCGTTTTATAATGCCAATAAACAGCTCATTACCGCGTTTGAAGGAAGTATGTCTACCCAGGCGATATTAAAAATATTCGGCAAATAATTAGAGCCTGTTTAAATTTTATTGATGAGATTTATTATGCAGCTATTTTTGAGCGAA
>JAGIAQ010000236.1 GCA_017744795.1 Niabella sp.
GTCCAACGTTTTCGATTTGTCTCATGATGTTGTCAAAGACCAAAGTTAATTCGAAAATTGAAAGCAATTCACAACGGTCTTCCGCAAGGTAATATGGCTGGTCATGTTGTCAAAGACCAAAGTTAATTCGAAAATTGAAAGCAATTCACAACATACTTAGAAATCTTACGAAGACGCTTAAAGTTGTCAAAGACCAAAGTTAATTCGAAAATTGAAAGCAATTCACAACATTGATGCTGATATTGCTCTTCGTGGTGTGTTGTCAAAGACCAAAGTTAATTCGAAAATTGAAAGCAATTCACAACATCGTGAGACTAATAATCTTATAGATCAGGTTGTCAAAGACCAAAGTTAATTCGAAAATTGAAAGCAATTCACAACTGGTTCGTCGAAGTTCGGTGGTGCTTTGAAGTTGTCAAAGACCAAAGTTAATTCGAAAATTGAAAGCAATTCACAACGGCCTTCCCCAGGGTAATATGGCCGGTCATGTTGTCAAAGACCAAAGTTAATTCGAAAATTGAAAGCAATTCACAACACGCAGCAATAACATCATCAGGTGAACCATGTTGTCAAAGACCAAAGTTAATTCGAAAATTGAAAGCAATTCACAACTG
>JAGIAQ010000237.1 GCA_017744795.1 Niabella sp.
AAGCAATTCACAACTGGAGTATTTACTCTGCGATGCCTGCATGAGTTGTCAAAGACCAAAGTTAATTCGAAAATTGAAAGCAATTCACAACGAATGTTTTAATGGTACCGGTTACCGTAATGTTGTCAAAGACCAAAGTTAATTCGAAAATTGAAAGCAATTCACAACCTAAGTAGTTGTTTAGCCTTTGGTTCTGTTGTTGTCAAAGACCAAAGTTAATTCGAAAATTGAAAGCAATTCACAACCCCGCAGAACAGCAATTAACATTCAAAAACGTTGTCAAAGACCAAAGTTAATTCGAAAATTGAAAGCAATTCACAACTACAATTCCACTTTAAAAAACAGTTATATCGTTGTCAAAGACCAAAGTTAATTCGAAAATTGAAAGCAATTCACAACGGTTAGCCTTATGTTGAGTAATGAGCAACTGTTGTCAAAGACCAAAGTTAATTCGAAAATTGAAAGCAATTCACAACCAGGATGTTAAAGGTTTGTTATCTGCTGTGTTGTCAAAGACCAAAGTTAATTCGAAAATTGAAAGCAATTCACAACGCCCCCTT
>JAGIAQ010000238.1 GCA_017744795.1 Niabella sp.
TTGCTACCAGCCGGGTTATCGCTCCGCTTTGCGGGGAGGAAAGTCTGGACAGCGCAGGGCAATGCACCGGTGAAGAGCCGGGTATGGGGTCCCGGGTCAAGTGCCCGGGATTCGATAACAGAAAGTGCCACAGAAAATTACAGCCCAGCCCCGTCCCGGATCAAGTCCGGGATGACAAGGTTGAGTGATGGTGAAAACGTGAGGTAAGAGCTCACGACTATGCCTGGCGACAGTCATAGTGGGTAAACCTTGCATGCTGAAATGCCACGTATACCATCGGTTGAAGCGGCCCGCTTTAGTTTCTGTGTCATCCCGGACCTGATCCGGGAGGCCGGGACACGATGGAGGGTAGGCAGATTGATCCGCCGGGTAACCGGCAGGACAGATAAATGATAACCGCCCGCCGCAAGGAGGGAACAGAATCCGGCTTACAGGCTGGTAGCAAGTTTTTAGAAAGTTTAAGGTTTAAAAGTTTGAAAGTGTAGTACAGTAACGAACAGCGAGCGT
>JAGIAQ010000239.1:0-8539 GCA_017744795.1 Niabella sp.
GAATGAATTGCATGTAACGCGTCAAACACCGCCAACGTTGCTGGTACTTGCCGGTGATGATAAGGTGGTTAAGCCTGCTAACAGTTTTGCTTTTATGAAGGCGCTTCAAAGGAATGCGGTGCCGGCTTCACTTCATTTATATGCCAAAGGAGATCACGGTTTTTTGAAAGAACCTCCTTTTGAAGAATGGTTCGGACGGGTTTTGTATTGGATGAAAGAAATGGATTATGCAGCAACTTCGCACGAGTAGTGCTTTGGGCAGGTAAAAGCTTTTCGCGATATCTGTATCCTTTGCATTTTCCACGTATTTGTGCTCCTGCTCCCTGATTTTTAATTTCTTATTTCTGATTTTTCTTCAGGCTTCTTATCTTTGCTTTTTAATGAAGCTTTCCACCAATCATTTACTCGGAATAAAGGACCTTACAAAAGGTGATATTTCCCTTTTTTTAGATACAGCAGCTCAATTTAAAGAAGTTTTACAACGGCCGGTAAAAAAAGTGCCTTCGTTGCGCGACGTTACGATCGTGAATCTTTTTTATGAGAATTCGACCCGTACGCGCATTTCTTTTGAACTGGCTGAAAAGCGCCTATCGGCGGATACCATCAATTTTACGGCTTCCGGTTCTTCGGTGTCCAAAGGAGAAACCCTGCTGGACACGGTAAATAATATTTTGTCGATGAAGGTGGATATGGTGGTGATGCGGCACAGCGCTACAGGGGCACCGCATTTCCTGGCAAAACATATTCCTGCCGCCATCGTAAATGCCGGCGACGGCATTAATGAACATCCCACACAAGGCCTGCTGGACGCCTTTTCCATCAGGGAGAAAATTGGTACACTGCAGGGAACTAAAGTGGCTATTATTGGTGATGTAATGCACAGCCGGGTGGCCATGAGCAATATGTATCTTTTAACCAAGATGGGCGCCAAGGTAACGGTTTGCGGTCCACCCACGCTGGTACCCAAATATATTGAAGAAGCCTTTGGGGTTACGGTGAATTATAACCTGGAAGAAACATTGAATTGGTGTGACGTGGCCAATGTGCTGCGCATACAGCTGGAACGGCAAAACCAGGTCTTGTTCTCGTCATTGCGCGAATACAATCTTTCTTATGGGATCAGCCGTAAATTATTAGAGCGGCTGAACAAAGATATTGTGGTGATGCACCCGGGACCGATTAACCGTGGGGTGGAGCTGGACAGTGATGTGGCAGACAGTGGTCAATCCATTATTTTGCAGCAGGTGGAAAATGGCGTTGCTGTACGAATGGCTGTGTTATATTTGCTTTCCAATAAGAATCAATAATACAAAAAAAGTCTTATGGCAAGAATCTGCCTGTTTCCCGGAACCTTTGATCCTATTACGCTGGGCCATGTGGATATTATTAACCGGGCGATGCCCCTGTTTGATAAAATAGTGGTGGGCATTGGTATGAATACCACCAAAAGCCCAATGTTCAGCCCGGAGAAACGGTTGAGCTGGATCAAAGCCATTTACCCGGACAGTAATCGCATTGAAGGGCGCATTTACGAAGGGCTTACGGTAAACTTTTGCAGGGAAATTGGCGCTCACTTTATTTTACGTGGGATTCGTTATGTAAGCGACTTTGAATATGAAAAAACCATCGCCGATGCCAACCGCACGCTGGACCCAACAATAGAAACGATCTTTTTAACCGGCGAGCCCAAATATACTTCAGTGGCTTCCACCATTGTAAGAGACATCCTGAAGAACCATGGCGATGCCAGTCCGTTTTTACCGGAGGCAGTGTATTCTTCGTTGGAAGACCTGTGAGGTTTTTACCGGTAAAAACAAAACTTTCTGTAGCCCGCAGATCCTCGCATCCCGATTGCAATCGGGAGCCAAGGGCGAAGCGCGGATTACACTTTCTTCTTCTGCGAAAATCCGCGATGCTTATTTCAAAATGGTTTTTTAGCCCGCTGATCTACGCAGCTCGTTCATGCTGTGCTCATCCGCGAAAATCTGCGGGAAACTTACGGCGAATACGCAACGTCCGGTCTGTTTACGAAACCGAAAACTTATAAAACGCCTTAAAGGCCGTGCTTTTAACCTCCGGACGGAAACCGTGTTGCCTGCTGAGGTTTTCAAACCAGTTGATGTAATTTGCAACGTCGGATTCGGTTCCTGAGGAAAGGAGTATGGACGTGCCATCGGAGTTTCGGGTAAGTTTGCCCGTTACGCTTAATTCCCTTGCTTTTTGTTCCAGCTGTTCCAAAACAGCCGCATGTACGGGGGCGCCTTTGATGCAGATCTCTTTTGTAATCATGCTATGTATTTTGATGTTTTCAAAAACCGTTGCCGGTTGAAGGTAGCCAAAAACGATTTAGAAGCACGGGGTGGAAATGTTAAAAAAACAGGAAGCTAATAATTAGCCGGGAATTCGAAAAGACGG
This sequence comes from Niabella sp., assembly GCA_017744795.1. Lineage (GTDB taxonomy): Bacteria > Bacteroidota > Bacteroidia > Chitinophagales > Chitinophagaceae > Niabella. Next base: position 2,416 of record JAGIAQ010000239.1, read on the forward strand.
GAAGGGTTATTTTAAAAATCTACCCCAAAATTTCAAACCAGCGGTATTCCTGTGTTTCTGGTACATCTGTTATTTCAACCTGTGTAACTGTCGCATTTGCAGGACCTTGGCGGCACCAGTCGATAAAGCGTTGCAACGGCTCTTCATCGCCGGCGGCATAGATCAATACAGAACCATCGGGCTGATTTTCTGCGGTGCCTAAAATTCCCATAATATCTGCCTGTTCTTTGGCAGTCTTACGGAAAAAAACACCCTGTACTTTTCCGGTAATGACAATTTTTTTTGTTTTCATAAAAACAAATTTACACCGTTTTAAAAAGAAAGGAGCCTGATTAGTTGTTCGAGGTAATATTGATCCATTTCATCAAAATGATTCAGATACGCACTATCCACATCCAAAACGCCTGTCACTTTATTGTCCCGGATTATGGGAACAACGATTTCTGATTTAGATAAACTACTGCAGGCAATATGTCCGGGAAATTGCTCCACATCCGGAACGATCAGTGTTTGAGCCTGCTCCCAGGCACTGCCACAAACGCCCCGGCCTTTTTTAATACGGGTGCAAGCTACGGGCCCCTGGAATGGGCCTAATACCAGTTCCTCATTTTTTACGAGATAAAATCCCACCCACCACCAGTTGAACTGCTCTTTCAATGCAGCGGCGATATTGGACAGGTTGGCAATTAAATCCGGTTCTCCGTCGATGAGTGCCCCGATCTGCGGCAATAGTGTCTGGTACTGTTCTTCCTTTGTTCCTTTGTTTATTAAAAGATCTTCCGCCATTATTTTTGTTTCAGTTGTTCATTAAACTGTTGGGAGCCGCCTTTGGGAACAGATAAGCCCTGCCACAGATCGCCTTTGATATGTTTGCCGATAAATACGATCTGCCCTACATGATAGGAGTAATGGGTCAGTTGACGCTGCACTGCTTCTATAACGGTGAGGGGTTTGGTTCTTATATAGATCGTTTTATCAAGATCTTCCGGCTGCAGAGATTCCAGTGCATGAAACAGGCAGGTCCAGCCTGCTTCCCAAAGCTGCATCAGCTGTTGCCGGTCCAGGTTTTGTTCCTCAAACTCTTCATCGCGCCTGCGCCATTCTTTTTCTCCGTCTTCGGAAAGAAAATTTGTCCAGCGACTGAGCATATTCCCGTGCAGGTGCGTGATGTTTAGGGCCAGGTTATTATTGGCCTTGTCCGGGTTATAATGAAAGTCTTTGTCCTTTAATTGCGCGAATGTTTTTTCTGCCAGCAGCTTGTAGTCTTTAAACTGCTGGATGGCGCTTTTTAAAAATATGGTTCCGTTCATTGTGAATAAAGTTTCAAGTTCCAGGTTTCCAGATACAGGTATCAAGCATCCAGTATCCAGTATCATTCTGCATTTAATATTTTACATTTTACACTTCCGCCGGAAGGACTTCCCTCCCCAGCTCCGCAGGCGTCGGGATGACGCGTTTTATTAGTTTATTATTCCACATTTCCACATTCTCACATTCTCAAATTTTCAAATTTTCACATTTCCACATTTTCCTTACCATCCTGCTGCTGCATCATCTCCTCTATGATCCGCCACAGCGTTCATTTTTCCATCGGGTAATACTTTAATAACCTCTGTGCGGCCGATTTGTTTGCGGGTATATAATTTATACCCCATTGCTTCCAGTGTTTTTGCAGTGGCTTCGGGAAAGCCCTCTTCAATATCAATACGATCCGGCAGCCATTGATGATGAAATTTAGGTTTGTTAACCGCGTCATTGGGCGTCATGTTAAAATCGATAATGTCAACGATTGTCTGGAAAACGGAAGTGGGAATGGTTGTTCCGCCCGGCGTGCCCACTACTAAAAAGGGCTTGTTGTTTTTTAATACAACGGTTGGGCTCATCGCGCTTAGCATGCGCTTGCCGGCCTGGATGGCATTGGCGGTTCCGCCAACAGCGCCGTAAAGGTTGGGTGATCCGGGCTTGGCGCTAAAGTCGTCCATTTCGTCATTCAGGATAAATCCCGCACCGCCGATAACCGTCCGGCTTCCGTAACTGTTGTTTAATGTGGTGGTAACCGCAACGGCGTTGCCTTCATTGTCTAACACGCTCAGGTGGGTGGTTTCCTCGCTTTCATATCCGGGAATGCTGCCCGGTTTTACCAATGCACTATTACCTGCTTTTCCCGGCACATAGTCCTTCATTCTTTCTTTAAGGTATTGATCGCTTCGCAGTGCTTCCACCGGCACTTTTACAAAATCGGCATCGCCCATATATTTGGCGCGGTCCGCATAAGCACGGCGTTCCACCTCCGTCATTAATTGTACGGATGCGGGGGTTTCAAACCCCATAGCGCTGATAGTAAAGGGTTCGATCATCTTCAATAGCTGATTCAGCAACAGTCCGCCGCTGCTGGGCATGGGCATACTAATAACCTGGTAGCCTCTGTAATCAAATTCGATAGGCGTGCGGAGTTTAGCTTTATAGTTTTTCAGATCTTCTAAAGAGATCAGTCCGTTACCCCGCTGCATTTCATCAACAATCAACTGTGCTGTTTTGCCCTGGTAAAATCCTTTTTCTCCTTCGTCCCGAATACGCATCAATGTTTGCGCCAGTTCTTTTTGAACCAGCAGGTCACCTTCCTTCCATTCGGTTTCTTTTACAAAAGCTGTAGGGCGGGTGCTGTATTTCTTAAAATCAGCGCGATTGTTATTCAGGCCCCAGGCATCACCTGCAGATAGCTTAAAACCCTGTGCTGCAAGGTCTATTGCCGGCTGAATTAAAAGGCGCATCGGCAACTTCGCGTATTGATGTGCTGCAAAGAGCCCGGCAACGGTTCCGGGTACGCCACCAGACAAATGACCGTTGAGGCTTTTTTCGGCAACGGCATTACCGGCGGCATCCAGGTACATATCCTTATGCGCTTTTCCCGGCGCCATTTCCCGGTAGTCTAACGCGATCCGTTTACTGGTTGCCAAACGAGCCACCATAAAACCGCCGCCACCGATATTACCCGCACCGGGGTAAACCACGGCCAGGGCCCATTGGGTGGCAATGGCGGCATCTACGGCGTTACCGCCTTTTTGCAATATTTCCAGGCCCACCCGGCTGGCAAGGGGATGGGCCGAAACCACTGCGCCCTTTGCTGCGGTGATTTCTTTTGCTACAGTATAATTGTTGGGGCCCGGCTTGTTTTGCGACCAGCTGATTTGCAGATTAAAAACCAACAAGCCGAGCAACGAGCAGGAAAATAGAAGAAACCGGTATCGCATCATAAATTTTTGACAAGGTAAGAAAGTTTTGGAATTGTATATTCGTAACATGAAGCGGATTGTTTTTAGTTGTTTTTTTATGAGCTGGCATTGGCTGGCTACAGCGCAGGCACCTCATAATTTATCGGGTATCCGGATCCTTCAGGGGATCAAGAAATTAAATGTGCTCGGTTCCGTTCTTTACCTGGCTGCTCATCCGGATGATGAAAATACCCGGCTGATCGCCTACCTGGCCAATGATAAACTATACCGTACCGGTTATTTATCCCTTACCCGTGGTGACGGCGGACAAAACCTGATCGGGGAAGAGCAGGGCGTTGAGCTGGGGCTGATCCGTACACAGGAGCTCCTGTCGGCCCGGAGGATTGATGGCGGCGAGCAATTCTTTTCAAGAGCGTTTGACTTCGGGTTTTCGAAAAATCCTGAAGAAACGTTTTCCATATGGAACCGCAGCCTGGTTTTGAGCGATGTGGTCTGGATCATCCGGAAATTTCAGCCGGACGTGATCATTACGCGTTTCCCAACAACGGGGGAAGGCGGGCATGGCCATCATACGGCTTCGGCTATCCTGGCGAACGAAGCCTTTACCTTAGCGGCGGATCCCAAACAGTTCCCTGAACAATTAAAATATGTGCAGCCCTGGCAGGCCAAACGCATTTTATGGAATACGTTCAACTTTGGCGGGCGTAATACTACCGATCCCTCACAGTTTAAAATTGATGCAGGAAGCTACAATGCCGCACTGGGACAGAGTTACGGCGAAATAGCAGCCTTAAGTCGCAGTCAGCATAAGAGTCAGGGTTTTGGTTCGATGGCGAGCCGCGGGCAAAGCTGGGAGTTTTTTAAAACAACGGGCGGCGATGCACCGGCTAAAGAACTGATGGACGGCGTCGACCTTACCTGGAACCGGGTAGGAAGCGGCGGAAAAAAAATTGAGGAGGCCATCAACAAAATAGAAAAGGAGTTTATGCCGGATCGCCCGGCGGCTTCAACACCAGCGTTGGTGCAGGTTTACAAACTCATCGATCAGCTTCCGGAATCTTATTGGCGCGATAAGAAAAAAAGAGAGGTAACAAGCCTTATTGAGCAGTGCAGTGGTATTTTTATAAAAGCGGCAAGCACGGTTCCGGCGATATTACAGTCCGGGTCTGTAACCATCGAAGCCAGTATCGTTAGCAGGACTGCTACGCCGCTGTTGCTGAAGAGCATCACTATTGCGGATAAAACAACGCCCGTAAATAAAAACCTCGAGAATGATATTCAATTTAATCTTCCCATAACGATAAATGTTCCTGCAACCACTCCGGTAACCCAGCCCTATTGGCTCAAAGAAAAAATGGCGCCGGCTAATTATACTGTCAGTGATCCATTGGAGATCGGCAAGCCGGATGTGGCGCCCGCCTATACCGCTGTTTTTACTGTGACGATCGACGGAACTGATTTTTCATTTGAGCAGCCGGTTCAATATAATTTTGCAGATCCTGTAAAAGGAGAATTGTATGAGCCAATGATTGTGACACCACGGGCCACGATCCAGCTATCTCCTAAGATCGTATTATTTCAAAAGGGAAAACCGGAAACGAAAAACCTCCGATTGAACTTCATTTCCGGCAGTTTAAAACCGGACCAGGTTGCGTTTGGACTAAAGGGTTTGCCGGAAGATAAGGTTCGCGCTGTTGCTGATACAGGGGCAGGGGTGTTGATCCCGGTATCCAGCAAGTTGTTGGATCATGACGTGACAACGGTGAGCGGTTATGCCCGTGATCAAAAAGGCAACCGTTATGAGAAGGCTCTGAAAACGATCCACTACGATCACATCCCTTATATTAATTATTTCTTTGAAGATTCTGTAAAGTTGCTGAACATAGCGCTGAAAACATCCGGCCGGCGCATCGGCTATATCCCGGGTGCAGGAGACAAGGTGCCCGATGTGCTTACAGCAATGGGGTATGAGGTAGCGTTCCTGGACAAGAATAAGCTGGCTTCGGAAGATCTTTCAAAATTTGACGCGATCATCGCCGGTGTGCGCGCCTACAATATTGATGAGTGGCTGAATGATGCTTACGACCGGCTGATGGCCTATGTAAGAAATGGCGGGAATCTGATTGTACAATACAATACCAATAATAATATTGGTCCGGTAAAGGCGAAGATAGGACCCTATGATTTTTCTATTTCCCGGAACCGGATCACGAACGAGCATGCTGCCGTTCAGTTTATTGATCCGGATGCACCGGTTTTGAATGCTCCGAACAAGATCACGCAAAAGGATTTTGAAGGCTGGGTGCAGGAACGCAGCACCTATCACGGGGCCGGATGGGATGCTCATTTGAAGCCGGTGCTGAAAATGCACGACCCCGGTGAAGCGGATGACGCAGGAGCGTTATTAATAGGGAAATATGGTAAGGGGTATTTTACCTATTCGGGTATTGCCTTTTTCCGGCAGCTGCCGGCAGCGGTTCCCGGGGCCATACGATTGTTTGCAAATATTATTGCCCTAAATTCGCAACCCACAACAACTACCAATGGCAGATAAGAACAAAGAAATTATGGGTGTACGGAGAGGAGAAATGTCTTTTTTGATAGCGATCGTTATTGGGTTGCTTATAGGTGTCTTTATAAAGCGGGTACGCATCGGGTTGATGCTGGGACTGATTCTGGGCGTGGGGATCGTTTTTATGAAGGGGCTGCGGAAGCGGTAGTAGGCCTCAGTGTTTCAGTGGCAAGAATCAGCCACAGAAACTCAGAAGCACAGAAAGGCATGCTCAATTGCGAAAAATGCGCCTTTACAACATTCAGATGCGTTATGCCTGTAGCAAAATCTTAGCTGTTTTGCAGGATGTATGACAATTAACCTTTTCAGCTCCGGCAGG
>JAGIAQ010000239.1:8549-22724 GCA_017744795.1 Niabella sp.
AGCGACGTGTTTATAGAAAATATATGAGGAAGGAATTGGGCTCCGTAGGATGCCCCGTATTTACGCGGCGTTCTACGGAGCCGATGCGCTTTATAATAACAATGCTATAAACACGGGGCTCTCTTGGAGCCTTAACCTGATCATTCATGATTATTTTTCGATTTTAGAACGGAATGTTCAAATTCGAAAATATCAATTAAGCAAACTATATTTGATTGATGCTAGTGATGCAACTTTTACCGTGGATAGTAGTACCGCAGCTGAAGTGTGCGACGCAAGAACGTTTGATAGTAGTACTGAAGTTGGGCTGCCGATAATGATAACGTAAAGAATTTATTAAAACCATTAAGTTATTGAGAATAGTTAAGTAGCGCTCTTGATTTTCTTAACTCCTGAATGGTTGATCAGGTTTGCTATTCTTGAATTACTTTCATTATTCTTTTTTAAATGGATAATAAAGATTATGATAACAACGATGAACAAGCTCCGGTGTTCCGCTCCTGGACCGGGTGTTATATAACCGTACTGGCATTTCTTATTATATTGATCGTATTGTTTTACCTGCTCACTAAAAAATATTCATGAGGCCGCTGGACTGGATCATATTGGTGGTGACCCTGGTCGGCATTATCCTTTACGGAGTGTATAAAAGCCGGACCTCAAAAAATCTTGACGGCTATTTTTTATCTGACCGCAGCATGCCCTGGTACCTGGTGTTGCTGAGTATTATGGGGACGCAGGCCAGTGCTATTACCTTTCTGGCAGCGCCCGGCCAGGCGTATATGGACGGGATGCGCTTTGTTCAAAATTATTTTGGGTTGCCCCTGGCGGCCATTGTGATCTGCATTTCGTTTGTTCCGGTATTTAGTAAGTTAAAAGTCTTTACTGCTTACGAATTCCTGGAGAACCGGTTTGATGTTAAAACCCGGTCGCTGACGGCTTTTCTTTTTCTATTGCAACGCGGACTGTCCACCGGCATCAGCATTTATGCGCCTTCCATTATTCTTTCTGTTTTGCTGGACTGGAATATTTACCTCACTAATTTAGTGATGGGGGGATTGCTGATTATTTACACGGTGGCGGGCGGCGCCAGGGCAGTTGCTTACACACAAACCTTCCAGTTTGTCATTATTATGACGGCTATGTTCCTTGCGGGATATTATGTTGTAATGGATTTGCCGGCGGGTATTGGCTTTTCAGATGCCTTGCAGATCGGCGGCAAATTGGGGAAAATGAATGTGGTCACCAGCGGGGTGGAAAAAGGGCATTTTGACTGGGGCGACCGGTATAATATTTTTAGTGGTATTATCGGCGGATTTTTTCTGCAGCTTTCTTATTTTGGAACGGATCAATCGCAGGTGGGCCGGTATCTTACGGCCAAAAACAGTAAGGAAAGCCGGCTGGGGCTTTTGATGAATGGCATTGTGAAAATTCCGATGCAATTTTTTATTTTGCTGATCGGTGTACTCATCCTTACTTTTTATCAATTTAACAAGACCCCGGCTTTTTTTAATGAATATGAAATTCACCGGCTGGAACAATCGGTGCACCGGGATTCGTTAAACCACCTTCGCCAGCAATTGCAGGTAATACAGCAGGAAAAGGAAGTTGCGTTAGCCGGGTACAAACAGCGGCCCCGCGCCGCACTGGAGCAGTTGGATACCTTACAGGTGCGGGCCGACGCTGTTAGAAAAAATGTGAAGGGACTGGTGCAGCGCAATGGCGGATCTGAAAACGATACCAATTATGTTTTCCTGCGGTTTGTTATGGATCATTTGCCCGCGGGGCTGGTGGGCCTGGTCATCGCCATTATTTTTTTAGCCAGCTGGGGAAGTATTGCGGCTGCGTTGAATTCTTTGGCTTCCAGTACGATGATTGATTTTCATAAACGGTTTAGCCGTAAAGAAAATGATGATATAAAGGATTTCAGGACCTCCCGGCAATATACTTTTTGGTGGGGTGTTTTTTGTATGGCAGTGGCGATGTTCGTTTCCGGATGGGCCAGCAGTTTGATAGAAGTTGTCAATATCCTGGGCTCGCTTTTTTATGGAACGATACTTGGTATTTTCCTGGTAGCATTCTATGCAAAATCAATAAAGGGCAATGCAGTGTTCTGGTCGGCTTTGATTACCGAATTGATTGTTGTGTTATTGTTTTTTCTCAATGAATACCAGGTGATCCGGTTGGGATTTCTCTGGCTGAATGCTATCGGGGCTTTGCTGGTGTGGGGGATCAGCTGGTTGTTGCAAAGGATCGGCCGGAAATAAGGAATCAGAAATAAGAAACAAGTAATAAGTAATGAAGCAATTGCCGTTATTGCTCTTAGCATGCGCACTTTTTATGATCGGGAAGTTTTTATTTATTCCGATAATGATTCATTTGGAGCCGCGGGTTGAGGGTATCTTATTTCAGATAACGGAACGTGATGCAATTGTAAAAACCGCAACACTATTTTCATTAGTACTTGCTTTTATTCCGGTTTTGGCCGTGCTCACCTGGCGACTGGGCCGGATAAAGACCCTCCGGCGCCAGATCATTTCAGGGGTGCTCATTTTATTTTTTATGACCCTGGGTGCTTTTGCACGACACCAGGAAGTGAAAATGTTCTTTACAAAAGTGGTGCGGCCAGCCGTATTGGTCAACGGCACTACCAGCATTATTTATCCGATCGATCCGGTAAATTTTGTGTATTATATTTTAGGTGGGCTTGTAGCAGGATGCGTTCTTTCGTTTGTTTTATTCCGGGAAAGAAAAAAGAAAAATAAGAAAAGTAAATAGGCAATGGGCAATAGTCCATGGTTCATCGCGTCGAGCATTGGATTATCAGTATAAATTCAGTCGCGATACCTTCCTGTGATTAAAAAAGAACGAATACTGATTGCTACTGAACTAATGTCCTTTTACATTTCTTATTTAATATTTCTTATTCTACATTCCCTGTGGGTAAACCGCAATGCGATGGGTTCTTAAGTTGTATTTGATATTGCTCTGTTCGGCGCTATTGCCGAAATTCAGGGCTTTTGACGCCTGCAAAGGCATATGGCAGTTGATGCAATAGTTGTTTATCTGCTGCATGGCTACCGCGTGATCCGATTTGGTGTGGCAGGACATGCACCGCTGCACAAACACCTGCTGATTGTTGCGTTCACTGGTGTGTGCATCATGACAGCTCATGCAGGTGAGGTTACTTTGCTGGAAACATTTGCTCTGCATCAGCGATTGCATTTGCATCCCGTGGGCATCAGGCTTCGTTTCGGCTCCGGGGTAATACATATAATATTGAGACAGTGTATCGCCGGGGGTGAAGGCAAAAATGGATTTTAGCGTTACAGCATCGCCCGAATGGCAGGTAGCACAAAGATCTAACTGCTGCTGCCGCCCTAAGGATTTTATCGACGTCATGAATTTTGCCGTTTTCACTTGCGGGTTGTCTGTGTGAAAGGCTACATGCTGTGCTGCCGGGCCGTGACAGCGCTCGCAGTCGATGCCGTAAATAATGCTGGCTTCCTTTATTTTTTCAGAATAACGACCAGTTTGTTCCAGGCTTTTTTCAACGGCAGTATAAGAAGTATGGCATTCCATACAACGGCCTACAATAAGACGCGAATAATTGGGGCGCTCCGCCGGAAAGCCCGGGCTATTGGTCCAGCGTTTCATTGCTGTTAAATAGGTGAGGGGTAATTCATATAATTCTTCGCCTTTCCAATAACCAAAGGTCCAGGCTTTTTCACCGGAGCCAAAAGCAAGGTCCATACTTTCACTACCCACATTATTCCCGTTTAAAATATAGGATTGCGCTATTTTGTTGTGTATGGTTTCTAACCGCACCAATTGATCATTGGGAAAGCGGACCGTATCGTTCGATGCCGTTACCAGTGCCTTGAATTTTTCAAAATCCACTTTTGAAGAAGTGTTGTAGTGGTTAGCGTGCATGTAGTTGTTCACAATATCTTTATGGCATTGCATACAGCTGGCAGCGCCTGCATATTGTTCTCCCCTGGGGTCGTCTGTGCCTGTATGCCTGCCGGTGCATTTTAACAAACAAATGGCAACGCTAATGAGCAAAAGAGAGGCAATAATTATTTTCATACAGGCATTTTGTATACAGACGAAAATAATGCTTTATTTTTTGCGGACCTAGTACTAACTTATTTGTAGAGTCGCGTGTTGTGTCGAAAGACCTGAAAGGATAAATGGCAACCCTCCTGTTTTACTCCCGGTAGCTATCGGCATGACAATTCACGATTAACATAATACTAAATCAACCGGAGCATTAGCGTATGTAGAACTACCTTATTTCTTCTAATAAAGCACCCTCGTTGTTATCGTAGATTCCGTTTTCCTCAATTCCTTTAATAGTTGCTTGTCGTAGTCTTTGTCGATGTCGATAATAGCATAGCCCGCTAATTCGTTGGTCATTAGAAATTGCGAACGGATATTGATCTGGTGCTGTGCCAGCAGCAGGTTTACCCGGGCAATGGCGCCCGGCACATTTTTGTGAATGTGAATGATGCGGTGCGTATTTTTTACTTCCGGAAGCTGGAGCTTAGGGAAGTTGTAGCTGTCGCTGATGGAGCCCTTGTTAATAAAATCGATCATCCGTTTTATGGTTTGCCCGGCAGTTTTGCCATTGCCAAAAACTACGATTCCCAGTTCCGTGCAAAGCGACAGAGGAATTGCATTTTTTGCTTTCCCGGGCAGTCCAATGGTTTTTAAGCGCGCCGCTTTTTTTATTTTTTGGGCGTCTATAGCAGCATCGGAACCTAACAGCAGCATACTGGCCTGGCGAAATATTTTTTCATCAATTTCCTTTTCATGATGTACTGTGAATCCCTCATCCAGCAAGGGTTGCAGCTCTTTTGAGGAAACGTTTCCGGTCACAATGCAATGGATCCGGTTTTTAGGATAAGAAATAGCACCCGGCAGTTTGTTGAGGTACAGGAACTCGTCAAAGCTGGGCGTAACATGGTCTGCTTTGGCGGTAACGCTTTTCCTTGAAATGTTTTCGGTATAGGCAAAGAATTTTTTGATCAATCCGCTTTCCCGCAGCTGAAAATCGGAATAACCATCGCCAATGCCATAGAGGTTGCCCTGTAAATTCAGGTCCCGGATCAGGATCACTTTTCCGCCTTCCTTGCTTAGTGGGTTGGAGGCATCATAACCAATAATTTTTCCGTTAGCGTCAAATTTAAAGGTGTTGGCGTAAATGTTTTCTTTCTTTATATGAAATTTCTTTACAACAGGTGTTATAAACTCCTTAAAGCCTCCTGAAACGATCAATACCTCATCTGCATGTTTTTTAAAGAAAGCTGCATTTCTGGAGAAAGATTTTGATACTTTTTTCTTAAGATGTGTTACCAGTTTTTTCAAATGGGTCTTGTCTGCTTCCAGTAATTTAACCCGCGCAGCAAGGCTGTCAGAAAAAGACATGGTTCCGTTCATTGCCTGGTTGGTAAACCCTTCTATCTGCTTATAAACAGCTTCTCTTTTGGGATTGTCTTTTAAAGAGATCCTGACCAGTTCATCCAATGCCTCCACCTGGGTAAAAGTGCTGTCAAAATCTATAATGTAGTAATTCTTTTGTTTCATTGCGCTGCAAAAGTAGGGCTATTTATCAGGTGCAGGCGTATTGAATACCGTTTTTTGGTTTTTCAATAATAGTTTCTTTGAAATGTATACTTTATAACTAAAGCTCCCGCAAAATGCCCTGGCTTGTCCGTTTGTGGCGGATTAGCGCAGATCAGGCGGGAATGTTTCTGTGCTCAGGGGCTGTCATGTAATAAAGTAACCATGACACCGCAGGATAGTTTCAAAAATAGAATTATCTATTTTTGAAAGGAACGATGTGCTTTGTAAAAGATCAATGGGTTGCGCAAAACCCGGCTTGGACCAATAAATAGGTGAAGCTGTTTGAACTTTTTATAGAAACAAGGTTGAACCCGGCCTTTCCGCTGATGTCCACAGATTGGTTTTCTGCGAAAATAGGCGGGGAATGCTAAGGGATCTGAAAGGCTAAACAACTTCCGTAAATAAACTGAAAGTAGTACAATCCTATAGAAATGATTTTAATAAAAAAAAGCCGCCGGATACGTTTTGTGGGTATTTGCCTGATCGCGGGAGCGCAATTCCTGAACGGGCAAACAGGCGACTATGATCTGCATACCAGTAAAAACAGTTCTGTTGATCAGGTCAGCAAAGGGTTTGTAACACCGCCTGCCGAAGCAAAAATGCGTTGCTACTGGTGGTGGCTGAATAGTATGGCCACCAAAGCCTCTATTACGAGAGACCTGGAAGCAATGAAAAAAACAGGCTATGGCGGCGCCTCTCTTGTGGATGCGGGCAGCTCTAATTATCAGCAGGCGCTGAAAACCGCAGCCGGACCGGTTTTTATGACGCCTGCATGGATGGAATTGTATCAACACGCCGTAAAGGAAGCCGACCGGATCGGCATTGAATTAAGCGTTAATATACAAAGTGGCTGGAATCCCGGCGGCCCTTTTGTAACGCCTGAATATGCGTTAAAAAAAATAGTAACAGCAGATACGGTTATTAGTGGTGGAAAAAAGATCATGATATCCCTTCCGCAGCCGCAGCAAAAGCTCCTGTACCGCGATGTATTAGTGCAGGCGATTCCGCGTCCGCGTCAAATGCTGCCTTTAAAGGATAGCGCTATATCCGACTGGTCCTTAAAAACATTTAATCAGTCCATGGGGGGCGCAGGCATCTACCCGTTATATAAATTCAAAGCAGGCTTTGATACCACTACGGCGGTCAATAAGATCCGGCAGGATCAGATCATCGATGTTACCCGCTTTTTTGACGGACGGCAACTTAAATGGAATGCGCCTCCCGGCGACTGGATCATTATTCGTTATGGATGGACCAATACCGGAGTGGTCACTTCTACAACAAGTGATGGGTGGAATGGTTTATCCCTGGATCACATGAGCGCTGCCGCCTTTAACCTGTTTGATCAGCAGGTGATCAGCCCGTTGATCCATGCCGCAAAGTCGGCCGGTAACAGTGTGCATTATCTTCAAACAGACAGCTGGGAAATGGGCGTCATTAACTGGACGCAAAATTTCCCGCAGGAGTTTGCCCGGCTTCGCGGATATGATATCCGGCCTTTTATGCCGGTGCTGGCAGGTTATGTGGTGGAAAGTCAGCAGGTTACCAACCGCTTTTTGTATGATTTCAGGAAGACGGTAGGGGATTGTGTTCTGCAAAACCATTACCAGCTGCTTTATAATACGGCACATAAAAACGACATGGGGATCCATCCCGAATCAGGCGGTCCGCATTCGGCTCCCATTGACGCGCTGCAGGTAATGGGCATTAATGATTTTCCTCAGGGCGAGTTTTGGGCCATGTCCAATACGCATCGCGTAACGGATGCAGCCCGCTTGATAGTAAAACAAAGCGCCTGTGTGGCCCATACCAACGGGAAGCGGTTTGTAGCGGCGGAGGGACCTACGAGCATTGGCCCGCAATGGGAGCGCTCTCCAAGGGAGCTGAAGAGTAATATTGATCGCATCTTTTGTTCCGGCGTAAACCGTATTGTATGGCATACGTTTACTTCTTCGCCAAAAGAATACGGCCTGCCCGGCAATGAATATTTTGCCGGCACCCATATGAATCCTAATGTTACCTGGTGGCCGGAAGCCGGAGCTTTTGTTAATTATCTGAATCGCTGCAGCTACCTGTTACAGCAGGGCGTATTTACCGCAGATGTTTTGTATTACTACGGTGACGATGTGCCTAATTTTGTATTCCTGAAGGATGAGTTTCCTCAATTGCATTTTGGATACGATTGGGATAAATGCTCACGTGATGTGGTGCTGAAGCGACTCGCCGTGCAAAACGGGAAGATCGTATTGCCGGACGGGATGCAATATCGTTTACTGGTGCTGCCGCCAGAGAAAGCGATCAGTCTGGATGTTTTGAAAAAGATAGAAACCCTGGTAAAAGAAGGGCTTATTCTTTACGGACCACGCCCCAAAGAAGCAACAGGCCTAACCAGGTATCCTCAAAGTGACGCGGAATTGAAATCGATCGCCGATCGTTTATGGAGCAATATAGATGGCAGCACTGTGACTGAAAAAAGTTCGGGTAAAGGGAAGGTGATATGGGGCAGGGATATTAATGAAGTACTGACGGAAATGAAGGTGCAGCCCGATTTTAGTTTTGCAGGCAATAACCCACGGGCCTCTTTTGATTACATCCATAGAAATACCAATGATGCTGATATTTATTTCCTGTCGAACCGCTTTGAATACCGGCAGTACAGCGACTTTGAGTACCGGTACCTGCCGGTAGCGCCGGACCGCTATGAGACCATTGAAGCCCGTTTTCGTGTTACCGGCAGGCAGCCACAGCAATGGGATGCAATGGCGGGTACCATTACGGATATAGCAAATTACCGGGAGGAAAACGGCAGCACCGTGATCCCGCTTTATTTTGAACCGGGCGGATCTAAGTTTATCATTTTTAAGAAAAAAACGTCAGCCGAAAGACATATTGTAAGGGTTGAGAAAACCGATATAAAAAACAGCAGGGCCACAGCAGTGCAGCGGGCTCCGGTAACATTCGTGAGAGAAGGCAGTATCGTAAAAGCGCAGGTTTTTCAAAAAGGGCAATATAGCTTATACTGGTCTGATGGAAAGCAGAGCCGGCTGCATAGTGAGGGGGCGACGGTGCACCCCCTTTCCGGAAAATGGCAACTGAGCCTGGACCCGCACTGGGGCACGGACCGGCAGCTGACACTGGATACCCTCCGGTCCTGGACCGATTTTGACGATCCGAAAGTGAAATATTATTCGGGGAAAGGCAACTACACCACGCGTTTTATGCTGGCAGCAGCCGCGTTAAAGGATACGCGTGTATACCTTGATCTGGGGAATGTGCAGGACCTTGCAGTTGTTAGTGTTAACGGAAGCAAGCCACAAACGCTTTGGTATTTTCCCTTCCGGATCGACATTACAGGTCTGGTAAAACAGGGAGAAAACCTGCTGTCCGTTAGCGTGGTCAATCTTTGGGCAAACCGGTTGATCGGGGATCGCGGCCTTCCGGCTGATAAACGGCTTACCCAAACGAATGTTGTAAAATTTGAAAAAGAAGGTGCAGCGCAACTGCTTCGGGTTGCCGGTTTACTGGGACCGGTACAATTGGCACTGGTGCCTGAAGTTGTTATAAAATAAACCTAATTTTAGCTCATGATCTTTCAGCGTATACTATGTTTCGGAATCGTGTTGCTGCTTACGAAAAACACAACTGCTCAAAGCATTGCCCCAACTGCATTGCGGGTAGACCTGATCCTGAATGCAGACAGGGTATGGCAAAAGGGCTTTGCGGCGAACCAGACGCTGGAGCAAGCGAGGGTAGAAAAAGACGGCTTCCAGGCAGCGCGCATCGGAAGTCTGCATCCCCGGTTTTCCTGGGTGGTGAACGGCAACGAACCAGGCGCCTGTCAAACAGCTTACCAGGTGCTGGTAGCTTCTTCGGTACAAAATCTTCAGTCGGGTAATGGGGATGTATGGAATTCAGGAAAGATCCTATCCAACTATCAATTAAATATTGAGTGCAGGGGAAAAGCGCTTCGCTCCAATACAGTGTATTACTGGAAGGTGAAAATATGGGATCAGAAAGGAGTACCCACGGAGTTTTCAAAGCCGGCCGCTTTTTTGACAGATAGTGTATTAACGGCTTACCAAACACCCTATACACCATTGGTGAAAACGGTGGAGCATATTAAAATCCAAAAAAAACTGGATAACGGTAACGAGTGCTATGACTTTGGGGATGACGCTTTTGGCCAGCTGCAATTTATGGTACATGCAGGCAGCGACAGAGATACCCTGCGTATTCACGTGGGTGAAGCAGTGAGGGAGAATGGTGCAGTGGAAAGAAATCCTAAAGGCACGATCCGGTACCGGCTGTTGGTATTACCCTTGCAAAAAGGAACACATCTGTATAATCCTTTGTTTGCGCCGGACAAGCGCAACACCGGCCCCAAGGCAATACATATGCCGGATTATATAGGCGAGGTACTGCCCTTCCGCTATGTAGAAATAGAAAAGAATATGCCAGGTATTGCGGTTACGGAAACGAAACGCGCGGCGGTAAATTATATATTTGATACGACTGCTGCATCATTTGAAAGCTCGGATACCTTACTGAACCGGGTTTGGGAATTGTGTAAACATACCATGAAGGCCACCAGCTTTACCGGGTTTTATATAGATGGCGACCGGGAACGCATTCCTTATGAAGCCGATGCACTTATTAACCAGCTTTCGCATTATGCTACCGATGCTGAATTCAATATGGCTAAACGATCTTTGGAATACCTTATTTATAATGCTACCTGGCCCACGGAATGGTCCTTGCAGAACTTGCAGATTGCCTGGAATGATTACCTGTACTCCGGAGATATCCGAACGGTAAAGAAAATATACCAGGAATTAAAACCCAAGCTGCTGCTGGCATTGGCCCGGGAAGACGGACTGATCAGTACCCGGACGGGAAAGCAGGACAGTGCCTTTACGAGGTCGATTCACCTGACCAGCTTTGACGGGAAGACAATATTGAAGGATATTGTGGACTGGCCACAAAAAGGAGGCTTTGGCCTGCCCGCCGATTACCCGGGAGAATCAGATAATTTCGTATTTACTGATTATAATTCGGTCGTCAATGCCTTTCATTACCAGGCGCTCATTTGCATGAAAAACCTGGCACAGGCGTTAGAGGACAAAACAGCTGTTGCATTTTATGAAGCGCGCGCTGCAAAAGTAAAACAGGCATTTCAGAAAAGTTTTATTGATCCGCAGTCGGGAATTGTAAAGGATGGCGAAACAACCCGGCATAGTTCTTTGCATGCTAATATGCTGGCACTGGCTTTTGGCCTGGTGCCGCAGCAAAATAAAGCCGCCGTGCTTTCTTATATCCGCACAAAAGGAATGGCGTGCAGCGTGTACGGAGCGCAGTTTTTGCTCAGCGCGTTATATTATGCAGACGAGGCCACCTACGGGCTGGAGCTGCTGACGGCGAGGGGGAAACGCAGCTGGTATAATATGTTGCATACAGGATCCACTATGACAACGGAGGCATGGGATACTGAATATAAAAATAACCAGGACTGGAATCATGCCTGGGGCAGTGCGCCCGCTAATATTATCGTTCGTCAACTGATGGGCGTTACGCCTTTGACACCTGCTTTCGGCATTGTAGAAATAAAACCAAAACCCGGTCCGTTACAACAGGCAGCGTTAAAATTGCCAACCTTACGGGGAAGTATTGAAGTTTCATTTAAAAAAACGACAGCATCTTTTCAGATGAAAACCCGCCTGCCTTCAAATACCCGTGGGGTGGTTTGTTTGCCCAAACGGTCCGATTCAGATCAGCTTTTTAAAGATGGGAAAAAGATCGCGGCTAAAGCCGAAGGTGCTTACTGGGTCATTAAAGATGTAGCCTCCGGAAGCGCCAGCTGGCTGGTGCAATAAAAGCAGGAAATAAAATGACAACTTGTTCTTGTGCTCCGCAACGCTTCGCCAAAGGCGAAGCGCAGACCAGATTTCCTTCTTTTACGAAAAGCTGTGCCCTCTGCGGGGAATTTGTTTTAGAATCGTTTTGTTCTGTTGATCTGCATAGATCTTTTTCTGTGTATATCAGCGATAATTTGCGGGAGCAATAGCTCTTTTTTGTCTTTCCCCCTCAGTACTTCAGTGTTTCAGCGGCGGGAATCAGCCACAGAAGCTCAGAAGCACCGAAAGCCATACACTACTATAATGAAAATTATATTAACTTCCCAAACGGTTTGAGCAATAACGATCTACTTACAGTGAAAAAAAATAACAATGCAAATACAAGCGAATGATGTTGAAAGCGCGGCAAAAGGAGGGGTGAACCTTTTTGGGATCTCCGTTATTGCAGCACTGGCGGGTTTTATTTTCGGCTTTGATACGGTAGTCATTTCAGGGGCTAATTTGCCCATCCGGGAACTGTGGCATACTTCACCCTGGTTTCATGGTTTCTTTATTATGTCTATGGCATTGTGGGGCACCGTTATCGGCGCCATTTTTGGAGGAATGCCTACTGAAAAATATGGGCGAAAAAAAATACTATTATGGGTAGGTATTCTTTTCAGTATTTCATCGGTGGGCTCAGCATTGGCGCCTAACCCATACCTGTTCTCCTTTTTCCGGTTTATCGGTGGCGTGGGCATAGGGATATCTTCCGTTGCGGCGCCCACGTATATTTCAGAAATATCAACACCGAAAACCCGCGGCCGGCTGGTAGCCATGTACCAGTTTAATATCGTATTTGGTATCCTGATCGCGTTCCTGTCGAACTACTCTTTAAAAGGTGTTGGCGGCGCCGATGACTGGCGCTGGATGCTGGGCGTAATGGCCATTCCATCGATGATCTATACCCTGCTCGTATTTTCCATACCTGAAAGTCCGCGTTGGCTCATTGCCCGCAAAGGTGATGAGCATACCGCCAGGAAAGTATTACAGCGGCTGGGTATTCAAAATAGTTCAGCGGAGATCGACAATATAAAAAGCAGCGCCGCCGAGGAACAGAGAACCGGCAGCCCCAATATCCTGAATAAAAAATACAGCCGGATCATGTGGCTGGCTTTTTTTGTGGCCTTCTTTAACCAGTGGTCGGGGATCAACTTTATTCTATACTATGCCCCTGAAATTTTGGAAAGGGCAGGATTGGCATCAAAAGATTCCCTGCTGAACTCTATTGCCATTGGGGGCACTAACCTTATTTTCACCTTTGTGGGCCTGTATCTTATTGACCGGGTGGGTCGCAAAACCTTGCTGACCTGGGGCTCTGTCGGTTATATTATTAGCCTGGGGATGGTTGCCTATGCGTTTTACAGTCATGCAGCACCGGGGTTTCTGTTGTCGTTCCTGCTTTTATTTATTGCATCGCATGCCATCGGGCAGGGTGCGGTGATCTGGGTGTTTATTTCAGAGATATTTCCCAATAATATCCGCGCATTGGGGCAGTCCTTCGGCGCCAGCGTGCACTGGGTTTTTGCCGCGATCATAACATTGATCACTCCCGTTTTTCTTGATGCAGAGAATGGCATCTTTAAAGATAACCCGTGGCCGATCTTTGCCTTTTTTGCGTTTATGATGTTTTTGCAATTGCTATGGGTACTCACCAAAGTGCCTGAAACCAAAGGCGTATCGCTGGAGGCATTGGAAAAGGAGCTAGTAAAAGAAGCCTGATATACTACAATTAAAATTGAAAAATTGATCAACCATATGCAGGGAAATTATCGTTTCGGCTGGATTTGCTGTGTTTGCATATTTAGTCTTTGCTTCCAGGCGCGGGCGCAAAAAGCAGGTATAATCAACCCCGGAGGGCTATGGCCCGACCAGAATGGCAACCATATCCAGGCCCATGGGGGAGGCATTATTAAAATAGGGAAAAACTATTACTGGTATGGCGAAGAAAGACGGCAGGGATTAGATAGTAATTATCGTTACGTAAGTTGCTACAGTTCCGTGGATCTGGTAAACTGGAAATCTGAAGGCGATGTGTTGCAATTGTCCGATCCTGAAAACCTTGGCCGGCATTGGGTTTTGGAGCGCCCCAAGGTTTTTTACAATAAGCAAACGAAAAAATACGTCATGTATTTTCATTTGGATGATGCCCGGTACAAACTGGCGCGTGTGGGTATAGCAGTAAGCAATACGGCAACCGGCAATTTTAACTATGTAAAAAGTTTCAGGCCGCTCGGGCATGAAAGCCGCGATATAGGGCAGTTTATTGATGACGACGGAACCGCATATCTGGTGTTTGAAGATCGCCCTAATGGATTTCATATTGCAAAACTTTCGGCCGATTATATGGATGTGGAGAAGGATATGTGCCTGATACCCCAGCATATGGAAGGCGGCGCCATTGTACATTATAAAGGGTTGTACTATGCTATCGGATCGGCATTGACTGGCTGGAATCCCAATCCCAACAAATATGCAACTGCAAAAAAACTGGAGGGGCCCTGGAGCCCGTTTGAAGATATAGCGCCCCCGGAAGTAAAAACTTATGGAGCGCAATCTACGATGCTTTTAAAAATAACGGGCACTAAAACAACCACCGTTCTGTTTATGGGCGATCAGTGGAAACCCAAGGCTCAATGGGACTCCCGTTATTCTG